>JAAYBO010000194.1 GCA_012730095.1 Clostridiaceae bacterium | reverse complement strand
TTCAATATAAAAACCCTGGAAATTTTCCATTTTTCAGGGGGGATACGAAAGTAACTGGTGTAAGCCAGTGAAATAAATAGTTTAGGTCAAAATTCATTCAGAATTTTTGACACTACGGCCGGAAATAAGGAGAGAGGTTGATGAAAATGCTGACAACAATTATTGTTGACGATGAACCAAATCACCTTATAGGATTGGACAAGCATATTTCTTGGAGTAAACTGGGTTATAAACGGCCGATGCTTGCAGAAGATGCACAGGAAGCGCTTCAAATTGCTAAAGAACAGCATATTGACGTTCTTATAGCGGATGTATGTATGCCGGGAATAGATGGCATTGAGTTGGTTAATAGAATCCGTGGAATATATCCTGATATTTATGTATTAATTATAAGCGGACATGAAGAATTTGAATTTGCACGCGGAGCAGTTGAAGCGGGAGCTCAGGCTTATTTGCTCAAACCGTTAAAAATTGACGAAGTAGAGCATTGGCTGAAGGTTTTTTATGATGAAACCATGACCAGGCTTAAACTTATCGAATCTGAGCAAGTTATGAAGAAGAAATTTCGTGAAAATTTAGTTATGGCACGGGCCAGATTCATGGAGGAACTGCTTTCCGGATTTGAACTTAATCCGGAAAAAATAAAAAACCAGCTACAGTGTCTTGATTTGCCGGAGGACAATTTTATTTATCGGATTGCAATTATTTCACTTGATAATTATGAGTTCATTAAAAATAAGGATCCTGTATATGCGTCGGATATTATGCTAAGGCTGTCTAATGCTGTCAGAGTGGTATTCAGTTCTTTTTTTTGCATCATACTGCGAATTCATGCCAACCACCTGACGGTTTTGCTTCTTAAAGAGCAAAATTATGAGTACCTGGGCAGGGACGAGATAGACAGGCTTCTGATGCTGCTTCGCAAGTCGTTATATAATGATAAAGGTATTCTATTATCAATTAGCGTAAGCAAACAGTCAGATAGATGGGAGCATGCCTGTTTTCTATACCGAAATGCGTTTAATGTTCTGACTAAAGGACGCACATACGGTGAAGGGAATACGTTCTGGACAGATGATTTTCATGAAATTAACAAAATCGATATGGAAAACGTCGATTTTTTCCGCGAAAGCATAGCAGCATGCATCAAGCAGATAGATGCTAAACAGCTTAACAATCTTATCGAAATGATGTTCAATTTCCTTGCAGGTGAAAAAAATATGACAGTCAGCTTTGTTCAGTCCATTAGTCTGGAAATTGTAAGCAATGTACAACAGTTATCCGAGGTTACCGGTTTTACGCTGCCTGTACCTTATATTAATATGTGTCAGATGGTTTTGAATTCTACATCTATCAATGATTTACGAGAGAAGATGAAGGATGTGATTGTAAAATATATTATATCTCTTGAGGAATTTCAGAATAAGAAGAAGAGTCAGACTATGGAGGTTATTGTTGACTATATCGGGAAGAACCTTAGAAATGGTGTTACAGTGAATGAGCTTGCTGATGTCGTATATATGAATCCAAGCTATTTGAGCGTGCTATTTAAAAAGGAAATGGGAGAAACAATAACAGAGTATATAAATCGTGTGAGGATCGATAAAGCAAAAAAAATGCTGCAGCAGGTAAACTTCAAGATCTATGACATTGCTCAGGAGCTTGGGTACCAAAATCCTTCCTATTTTGCATTTCAATTTAAAAAATCGACCGGTTATACACCGGCGGAGTACCGCAGAGTAGTAAATCACAAAAGCACAACGAGGTGACAATATGTTAAAATCAATTGATTTGTCAGGGGTTTGGCGTTTCCAGCTTGATAAGGAAAAAAAGGGCTCAGACAACCCTTGTCCGATACTATTTATTTGCCGGGAACAACTTCTTATTATAAAAAAGGCGAAAAAAACAAAAAGCACGAAATTGCGCATTTGACGGAAGAGTATACATTTGAAGGGTATGCCTGGTATTCACGGGAATTTGAAATTCCCGAAGAATATCTGTCTAAACCATGCTTCCTTTATTTAGAACGGACACGAAAAACCACTGTCTGGATAAATAATATAAATAAGGGTTCCCAAAACAGCCTTTGCACCCCGCATATTTACAATATAACCGGCTCTCTGCATTCAGGAGCTAATACGGTTACCATCCTTATAGATAATACTGATTATCCGACAAAAGGAGGCCATATGACCTCCCCCGATACCCAGACAAACTGGAATGGTATTACGGGAAAGATAGAATTGCAGATATATAACCCGGTATATTTAGGTGATGTTCAGATATATCCGGATATACATACTAAATCTGTTCGAATCGTATCCCGAATAGAAGGTGCGGACGGCGGTGTTTTAAAAGTGTCGGCGGAAGGTATTGGGAAAGAAAATAAGCACTGTGCCCCGGGGAAACAGTTTTTACTGACTAATAATAATATCCTGATAGACTATCCCCTGGGTGAAGACGCTCTGCTTTGGTGCGAGTATCACCCCAATCTGTATAAGCTGAAACTGGAGCTTATGAGGGACGGTTTTGTGGTGGACAATAAGGAAGTTATAATTGGTTTGCGTGAATTTAAAGCAAAGGGGGATAAGTTCACCATTAACAGCAGGAAGATTTTCCTGCGGGGGAAGCATGACGGTATGATTTTTCCTGAAACCGGATATGCCCCAACAACTGTGAGTGAGTGGATAAAAGTGTTTAAAATCGCAAAGTCTTACGGTATAAACCATTATCGATTTCATACATGCTGCCCGCCGGAAGCGGCATTCACAGCAGCTGACATAGTCGGAATATATATGGAACCGGAACTGCCTTTCTGGGGAACAGTAACAGATGAAGGTGATGAAAATCACAATAAAGAGGAACAGGAGTATATTGTCAACGAAGGCTTTTTAATCCTGAAAAGGTTTGGAAACCACCCATCCTTTGTAATGATGTCCCTCGGGAATGAACTGTGGGGCAGCAAAGAAAGACTGAATCAAATTCTTAAAATGTATAAGGAATTTGATAATCGTCATTTGTATACTCAGGGTTCAAACAACTTTCAGTTTTCACCTGTCATATTGGAAAACGATGATTTTTTTTGCGGTGTCCGCTTTTCAAAAGAACGCCTTATCCGCGGATCATATGCAATGTGTGATGCGCCTTTAGGCCACGTTCAGACAGATATGCCTTCTACTGCAAAGGATTATGACGACAGCATATTGCCCCCGATACAAAGCCAGGAAATTGGTGTTGATTCTTCTAAAACAATTGAAGTTCAATATGGCATGGGAATAAAAAAGGTTAGTATTTCACCGGAAGATGAACTTATTCCCAAAATACCGGTGGTATCCCATGAAATTGGACAGTATAGCATATTTCCAAATTATGCTGAGATCGATAAATACAAAGGCCCGCTTAAGGCCAGAAACTTTGAAGTGTTCAGGAAACGATTAGAAGAAAAAGGATTGCTTGATCTTGCAGACAAATATTTTAAATGCTCAGGAAAACTGGCGGTTTCCTGCTACAAGGAAGAATTGGAAGCTGCATTCCGAACAAAAAAACTGGCCGGATTTCAGATACTGGATATACAGGATTTTAACGGACAGGGTACTGCCCTTGTTGGGATACTGGATTCATTTATGGATTCAAAAGGGTTGATAACGCCGGAAGAATGGCGCACCTTTTGTTCGGATGCTGTTCTTCTTGCCAGATTCGATAGATATAACTTTATCGCGGGACAAGACTTTTCGGCACATATCGAACTTTGTTATTTCAGGGATATTCCACTAAATACTATAGATTTTTCATGGACGTTAAAAGAGGGACGAAAGACTTTAAAAAGCGGATGTCTGAATATTTCCGATTTCAAAGATGACAACTATATCAATATTGGAAGCATAAATTTTCAAATGCCTGATGTATCTGTAATGAAAGAGTTAACGCTTATTCTTCGAATAGACAGCTTAAACATATGGAAAACCTATCCTCTCTGGGTATATCCAAAAAACGTTGTTTTGGAAACGGAACGGGTCAATATTTTTGATTCTATTTCCTGTGAAGCGCTGAGGCTGCTTGAGAAAGGCCAAAATATACTGATTGTACCTCGAATTGATAGGCTGGGGAATAAAGTAAAGGGCTTCTATTGCACTGATTTTTGGTGCTATCCGATGTTCCGTTCCATATCTGAAAACATGAATAAGCCATTGCCTGTTGGTACTATGGGGCTGCTTATCAATAACAGTCACCCGGTGTTTAAATATTTTCCGTGCAAGGAATATTCTACATATCAATGGTGGAATATTGTTTCAAATTCATGTTCGGTAATTATGGATGAAACAGCGGATGAATTCAGACCCATTATACAGACAATTGATAATTTTGAACGGAACCACAAACTGGGTATGCTTTTTGAGTGTAAAGTATTAAATGGCAAGGCACTGGTATGCTCTTGCGATTTTAATGCTCTGGTTCAATACCCGGAAGGAAAACAGTTTATGTTCAGTATTTTTAAATATGTACAGTCGGAAGAATTCAGGCCGGAGGTATTTTTAAGCGTTTCCGATCTGCGCAGATTATTGGATTGAACAAAATATAAAACGCAGTTTTTAGCTTGTTTTAGAGAATATAATTAAATGAAAAAGTCAACATACACAGTTGCCATTAAGCGCTTGACAAAATACAAACCTGCATGTTAAGATAATTAAGCCATCATCCGGTTGATAAACCGTAAGAACCAGCATTTTTAACATTCCTCAATAGCTCAGCTGGTAGAGCATGCGGCTGTTAACCGCAGGGTCGTTGGTTCGAGTCCAACTTGGGGAGCCACAAGAGATATGTTAACGCATATCTCTTTTTTAGTGCCCGTCGCATTTGCTTTAGAAAACGTAATCCTTAAGTTATACATTCATTAAGTCTGATCCGAGTGTTTATCTGCATAGTTATCATTTCGAACTTAATCTGGTTTAGTCACATTTCTGCTTTACTGTTTTCCTATGAATCCCTGTGTTTTGCTGCATTGTTTATCATTTCGGACTTAACCTGTTTGATTACGTTTTCCTGTGGATTCCGGTGTATCAATGTTACCGAGTTATATTTCCCCGTTGTAAAAAATAATTGACAAAGAAAATATTAAAGTCTACAATAACGATAGACAATATATAGAAAGGTATGTTAATATGAAAAAAAGAATAGTATACATATTTTTAACGCTTTGTTTTTTTGTTTCAGTTCTTGCAAGCTGCTCGAAAACGGCTGAAAGCGCAGTTCGGCCTTCTATTCGCATATCCGGTGCGTGGGCTTTGTACCCGATGATGGTTGTGTGGGCTGACGAATATATGAAAATACATGATATTGATATCGAAGTAACGGGAGGAGGCGCAGGCAAGGGAATTTCGGATGTTTTCAGCAACCAGTCCGATATAGGAATGGTTTCAAGACCGCTGAAGCAGGAAGAGTTGGAACAGGGCGCATTTTATGTGGCGGTAGCAAAAGATACGGTTATCGCAATAATAAACGAAAACAATCCCGTATATGAGGATATCATGGATAAAGGGCTTTCACGCGAAGACTTAAGAAGGATTTTTTTAGGAGAGGTTTCTCATTGGGGCGAGTTGTTTAATATAAACATTGAAGATGATGAGATAGTTGTGTATGGGCGGGCTGATTCATCGGGCGCGGCAAGCGTATGGGCTTCTTACCTCGGCGGTTATACCGAGGCGGATCTGCAGAACAATTCGGACTCAAATGTAAGCGGCGATCAGCCTATGGCTAACAGTGTACAGGGTGATGCTAATGCCATCGGTTTTTCCAATATGAATTATGTTTATAATGCGGAAACAGGAGGATATATCGAAAGCATAAGACCCATACCGATAGATCTTAACGGCAATGATGTTCTGGACAATGATGAAAGATTTTATGATAACAGGGATGTATTTTTAAAAAATGTAACCGAAGGCATATATCCGTCGCCCCCGACAAGAGAGGAATACCTTGTCGGAAATGGCCCTTTTGAAGGTCATGTAAAGGACTTCGTCAAGTGGATTCTTGAAGGCGGCCAGAATTTTCTCGAACCAAACGGTTATGTCGGGCTTGTTGAAAACGAAAGAGAAAAAGAGCTCGAATACCTTATAAACGGATCAAGACACGCAGATTAAGGGGATATGGATGAAACAACAAAAAGCAAGAAGCAATCTTGATAAAACAATTAAATACATTATGGTTATTATAATTTTGGCAGTTTTCATATTTTTCGCCGCATTGTTTATTATGCTGCTTCAGCGCTCACAATTAATCTTATCCCGTTATCCGGTATGGGAACTGCTGTTTTCTTCCGAGTGGGATCCCAATAAAGGCTTATATGGTTTTTTGCCTGCTGTTACGGGGACATTTTTTGTTACGGTCTTTTCTTTAATGATAGCTGTTCCAATATCAATATTGAGTGCAGTTTACATAAGCGAATATATGCCTTCAGCGGTTAAATCATACTTTCAAGCCTTTATTGATGTGTTGGCAGGAGTACCATCGGTCGTCTTTGGTCTATGCGCACTTCTTGTACTTGTTCCTTTCACGCGTGATGTAATGGGGCCTTTGTTTGGGGTTAATACAACAGGCATGTGTGTTTTTACTGCAGCGCTTGTGCTTGCGGCAATGGTTTTTCCGGTTATTATTTCGTTAACGGTTGAATCACTGAGTATTCTACCAATAGGGCTTAGGGAGCAGTTCCTTTCTCTGGGAGCAACAAAGTGGCAGCTTATTGAAACGGTATTATTCCGCGCCGCCGGCCCTGGAATAATTTCCGGTATTATATTGGGGTTCGGCAGAGCTTTTGGCGAAACAATGGCTGTTGTAATGGTAATAGGGAACAAAAACATACTAATACCTTCTGTTTTTTCTCCGGGACAAACACTGCCGGGGCTTATAGTCGGCAGTTTCAGTGAGATGATGTCGGTGCCGGAACATCAATCAGCATTGATTTTTGTTTCGCTTATTCTGTTCATTATAGTTTTATTTTTTAATATACTTGCGAACATAATAAAAAATAAGCTGAAGAGCAGGTGGAGGTATGAATAAATACATAAAGGAATCAATATTTAGGGTTCTTATGATCATATCGGTTTTTATTGTTATAGCATTCCTTGTGATAATAATAGGGGTTAATATAGTAAAGGGTGGGATTGTACTTATAAATGAGCCGGCTGTTATTTTTACCGCGCCGGGACCTAAATACCTTCTTGGAGGAGAAGGTGGTATTCTCCATGCGATTTTAGGCAGTATCCTTATGGTAATTCCTTCAACCTGTATTGCCTGTGCAGCTTCGTATTTGATAGCGCTTTTTTTACAGGTTGATTACATAAAAAACAGGTTTTCTAACAAGCTCCGTGTTGTTTTTGACGTTCTTTGGGGAATCCCGTCAATTATTTACGGGATATTCATATTGAACATCCTTATTGTTACGAATAGAAGAGGAAGCCTGGGCGCAGGGATTATTACGCTTGCACTTCTGCAGATGCCGGTTATTGTGAGGTATATGGACGAAGCTTTAAACTCGGTTCCGGATGGAATACGGGAGTCAGCGTATTCGTTGGGAGCCACAAGATTGGAAACTGCATTTACAACCGCAAAATATGCTCTTCCGGGCATTATTGCCGGTATACTTATTGGAATGGGCAGAGCAATGGGAGATGCGGCATCGGTAATCTTCACGTCAGGAGCCGGTAATTCAATGCCGAAAGGCGTGTCAAAATCCGTATCGTCGCTGCCGGTGTTAATTTTCCAGCAGGCCAATTCTTTTTATCCCTCTGTAAGGGAACATGCTTATGCGGCTTCTTTTGTACTTATTATCATTATCATTATATTAAATACAATATCAAGAATATGTTCTAAACATTTTCAAAAGTATACTGCGGGAAGTGATAGATAATGCCTAAAAAAGAAATAGAGATAAGAATAAGAAATTTAAACATATACTCTATAAACAAAAAGCAAAAATATTCACATATATTGAAAGATGTAAGCCTTGATATTCCAAAAAACAGGCTGACAAGCATAATTGGCCCATCAGGATGCGGAAAAACGACTCTTTTGAAGTCAATAAACCGTTTGCATGACATTCAGGAAAATATAAGAGTTGAAGGTCAAATATTTATTGGAGATGAGGATATATACAACACCCGGCGTCAGGTAAACGAACTGCGGAGAAAGGTGGGGCTTATAGCTCAAAGACCTTATCCTTTGCCGGCCAACATATACGATAATGTGGCATTCGGGCCCCGGCTCCATGGGAAAAGAAAAAAAAGTGAGCTCGATGATATTGTGGAAAGCTGCCTTAAGAGAACATATTTATGGGAAGAAATAAAAGACCGACTTAAAGAACCTGCGGTTGCTCTTTCAATCGGCCAGCAACAGCGGTTATGCATAGCAAGAGCGCTTGCTGTCGAGCCCGAAGTGATTCTTTGCGACGAGATTACTTCGGCGCTTGATCCTATTTCATCAGAGAAAATAGAATCTCTGCTGCTTGCTTTGAGACAGGACTATACTATTGTAATGGTAAGTCATGTCCTGCGGCAAGCAAGACGATTATCCGATTATGTTGTTTTTTTATACTTCGGTGAAGTGGTTGAAGCGGGGAGTGCCAAGGAATTTTTTGAATTTCCCAGGGATCAGAGGACTAAAAATTATATATCCGGCATAATGCCGGGCTTGTAAATCCGGTGCATGAAAAATCCCCTGCTTTGCAGAGGATTTCGAAGTTAACATAAGCTTAACGGCGATTAATCAAAAAACCTGCCAGACCTTCTGCAGCAACTATCGTCAAAGAACAGAAGCAGGAAAAGGATTATGAAAAAAAGTATTTCGCTGTCACAGCGCTTGCCGAATAAGCCTCTTACGCCAACATTATCCATATCCAAACCTCCTTATGTTAATCTACTATTATCATATTGAGCAGTTTGTCTTTTTGTGAACAAGAAATTGTTTAATTAACATAAATCGCAAAAGTGGAGCGGGTAAATGAGCGGCCTGGGATATGGAGACCCCTCATTAGAAATAAAAAGGACCTAAAGCGTGCTATTGGTATGTTCTTTGTCACTTAAGGAAACGAAACACCCAAAGCAGGGCCCGGAATTATTGTTTAGAAAAATATCGAATAATATCCTATCTTGTTTATTTTGTAAAAATAAAGTAAAATAATATGTGATAATGTTTTTACTAATGATGATTGGGGCTTGTTGAACAGATAAAATCCTTATGCTTTTGCCAAGGAATTCTTTGCGTTTTGTTTGGCCAACCCTGATCAATAAAGTACGGAGGATAGATATGGGCATTAAAAGTGTTCTAATAGCGGTATGGGCCGTAATTATACTTTTAGTTATCCTTGTTCCTATGCCCATGTTGTTATTGGACATTCTGCTGGTTATTAATCTAACCCTTGCGTTATTAATCCTTCTAAATGCGATCTATGCAAAAGATGCTTTGTCGATGTCGGCTTTCCCTACGATATTACTGTTTACAACTTTATACCGGCTGGCTTTGAATGTTGCGTCCACAAGGCTTATCATTGGACAGGGCGAAGCCGGAAAGGTTATCCAGAGCTTTGGAGAATTTGTCGGGGGCAATAATGTTGTAGTCGGCGCGATAGTATTCCTTATTATTATGATTGTTCAATTCCTTGTCATAACAAAAGGCGCGGAGCGAGTTTCAGAAGTCGCAGCCCGCTTTACACTTGACGCAATGCCCGGAAAACAGATGGCAATCGATGCGGATCTTAACAGTGGTTTGATAAACGAATCCGAAGCAAAGGAAAGACGGAAAAGAATCCAAAGAGAAGCGGATTTTTATGGCTCCATGGACGGTGCAAGTAAATTTGTTAAAAACGATGCAATTTTTGGATTTATTGCCACCGCTTTAAATATTATTGGTGGTTTTATTATGGGAATGACACAGGGAGCCGGTCTTACAGTCGCACAAGTACTGACAAAATATACAATACTAACTATTGGTGATGGGCTTGTAAGCCAGGTACCTTCGCTGTTGATATCGATTGCTACCGGAATAATTGTAACACGCGCGGCTTCGGAGGATGATCTTGGACAGGAAATAGTAACCCAGTTAATAAGCAACCCGAAGGTTTTGTATATTGCCGCCGGTGCGTGTTTTGTAATGACATTTATTATTGGCCAGTTTTTTATGATTGTTGTAGCTATTTTTCTCATATATCTCGGTGCGCGGTTAAGCGCGATAGAAAAGGAAGAGCTTGAGAAGGGCGAGGTTGTTACTGAAGAAATGAAGGTAGAGGAAATACGAAAGCCTGAAAATGTTGTATCTCTTTTGCACGTTGACCCGATTGAGCTTGAATTCGGATATGGAATAATTCCTTTGGCTGATGTCAACCAGGGCGGTGACCTTCTTGACAGGGTGGTTATGATAAGAAGGCAGCTTGCGCTTGAGCTTGGAATGATTGTTCCAATTATCCGGCTGCGTGACAATATACAGCTAAGCCCCAGCCAATATGTGATAAAAATAAAGGGCGTAGAGGTTTCAAGCGGTGAATTGATGATGGATCATTTTATGGCGATGAACCCTGGTACCGCAGAAGAAGAGATAGATGGGATACCTACTGCGGAACCGGCTTTCGGGCTGCCGGCGATCTGGATTACCGAAAGCCAGCGTGACATAGCTGAAATGCTCGGTTACACTGTTGTCGATCCGCCTTCCATTATTGCAACGCATATGACCGAGGTTATTAAAAAACATGCCCATGAACTACTTGGCCGGCAGGATGTTCAAACGTTACTGGATAATGTTAAAAATTCATACCCGGCAATTGTAGAGGAACTGGTTCCCAAACAGCTTTCTCTCGGAGAAGTACAGAAAGTACTTGCGAATCTGCTGCGTGAAGGGGTGTCAATACGTGATATGGTTACAATTTTAGAAACGCTTGCTGATTATGCTCCGGTTACCCGCGATACGGACATGCTTACCGAATATGTCAGGCAGGCACTTGGAAGGGCCATATCAAGAGCGTTTATCACTCCGGAGAATTCCGATGTTATAACAATTGATCCTCAATTGGAACAAATGATAATGGATTCCGTACAAAAAACCGAGGTTGGATCATACCTGACTATTGAGCCATCCGTTATAAATAAAATAATAAACAATCTTGTCAAGCATGTTGAAAAAATTGTTCAACTGGGTAAACAGCCTGTTGTCCTTGCATCGCCTGTTGTGCGGTTATATTTCAAACGGCTTACGGAGCAATCAATACCAGGTCTTGTGGTTTTATCATACAATGAACTGGATCCGGGCATGGAAATAAATTCGGTTGGAATGGTATCAGTATCATAAGCGTAATGGAGGAAATATGCGAATTCGGCGGTATACGGGTAAAGACGCCCAGGAAGCAATGTTAAAGGTAAAAATGGATCTCGGAAGCGAAGCGGTGATATTAAGCACCAGGAAAATTAAGAAGAAGGGCATTTTTGGCTTTCTTAAAAAACCATTAACTGAGGTTCTTGCGGCAATTGATGACGATTACGGGAATAAAAAAAATGATAAGCCGGCGCCTTCGGCCAAAATCAGGAAAACTGCGGGTTTTTACGGTCAAGAGTCTACAGTGGACTCTGTCCGGGAAGAGAACGACAGGGTTAGTCTGCTTGAATCGAAGTTAAAACAGATGGAGTCAATGCTTAATAAGATATATACGGATGTGGTTAAAGAAAAAACACAGGAACAAAAAGAAAAAAGAGAAGCTCATGGTGCGGCCGACACTATACGCTCCGAAGCTGTAAAAGTTCAGCAAACTGTAAGCCAAACAGGCACTGATATGTATAAATCTTTTGAGAGGGTATTGGCGGAAAGTGAAATTGAGCCGGTTATTATAGATAGAATGCTGGAGAAGATAAAGCAGCTTGTGAAAAACCCGGGCAGTATCAATGATCTTTTTGGAGCGGCCCGGAAGATACTCGTTAATATACTTGGCGAGCCGCAGACAATTAGTTTCAGGGAAGACGGAAAACCAACTGTTGTTATTTTTTTGGGGCCAACCGGGGTGGGAAAAACAACGACACTTGCGAAAATTGCCGCAGACTATTCGCTGAATCATGAAAAAAAGATTGGTTTTATCACTGCTGATACATATAGGATAGCGGCTGTGGAGCAGTTAAAAACGTATGCTGAGATTTTAAATATTCCTATTTCCGTAATATATACTCCCGAGGAGATAAAAGAAGCGATATTAAATTACTCCGACAAGGATTTGATTCTTGTTGATACCGCGGGCAGAAGCCATAAGAACGCCGAACAGTTCGCAGAGCTTAAAATGCTCGTTGCATCCGCGCAAGCCGATGAGGTATTCCTCGTATTAAGCTGCAATTTGGGAAGGACGGCTTGCAAAGAGATTATAAGCCACTACGGTTTTTTAAAAAATTATAAACTCCTTTTTACCAAACTTGATGAAGCTCCGGTTCCCGGTATAATACTAAATATTAGGTATGCGACGGGTAAGAGATTGTCGTATACAACGGCAGGGCAATGTGTTCCGGATGATATTGAAGTTGCAAATGTTGAAAATATAGTAAAAAGCATTTTAAGAACAAGCTGATAAAGTCCGTTAATTCTTACCAAAAAACAGGCGATGCAATCAGTACATACGAGGGGTTATATATGAGCGATCAAGCTGAAAAGCTCAGAAGGATAGTCGATTATTTTAATATTCCTGAACAAGCGAAAACGTCAAACGCCGCAAGAGTAATTACAGTTACAAGCGGAAAGGGCGGGGTGGGTAAAACGAACCTTACGGTTAACCTGGCCATAGCACTTAGCAAAATGGGCCTTAGGGTTGTTATACTTGATGTCGACTTCGGGCTTGCTAATATTGATGTGCTGCTTGGAATGAGCACGAAATATACGATACTGGATTTGATGCGCGGAAACAAAAGTATTTTTGATGTTTTATCCGATGGACCTGATAATGTAAAATTTCTTTCAGGAGGATCCGGGGTGGAAGAACTGCTTCAGCTTCGCACGAATCAGCTTGGCAGGTTTATTTCAAACATTTCACTGTTAGACAAGCTGTTTGATGTTATATTAATAGATACTGGGGCAGGCCTTTCGGGAAATGTAATGAGTTTTATCATGGCAGCCGATGAAGTTATCCTAATAACAACGCCGGAGCCTACGGCAATTACCGACGCGTACGCCCTGATTAAGCTTGTTTCAAGAAAAGACCGCCATAAGATAATAAGAGTTGTTGTAAATAAAGCCGATTCAGTACAGGAAGCAAATGATGTTTTGTCGAAATTATATATGGTTTCCGACAGATTTTTATCTTTCAAGCTTCAAAAACTTGGGTATCTATTATATGATGATATTGTGCCGAAATCTGTCAAGCAGCAAAGGCCGTTTTGTTTAATTTATCCTAAAAGTCAAGTTTCTAAGCAGGTTTGGGATTTGGCGGGAAATCTTCTTACGGAAAACGTGAGAGAATATAATGAAGGTACCGCCAAGGGAGTAAAAGGATTTTTCAACAGGCTGATTGGTGCTTTTAGTGGTAATTGAGAAATAAATAGTCTTGGAGGCAAAATGAAATACCGGCAAATTGGATTGGGGACAAAAATTGAACTGGAATTGTATGATGAAGACGGAAACAGGATCCATCCCGCTCTTGTAAGCCAATATGAAACATATGACGAAGAAAGTAATGTTGTGGAAATACTTGCGCCGTTTTATGAAGGGAATATTTATCCGGTGCATCAGTATATGGTTATGGATGTGATCTTTTCGAAGGAAAATGACACATATATGTTCAAAGGAGAGGCGATTCAAAGGTTTAACCAGGGTAATATCGCGATGATAAAAGTAAAACCTGTAACGCCAATAAGGAAGATACAGCGAAGAGCCTTTTTCCGCATGGACTGCACCCTTAATGTAAGGTACCGAATATTTGATGAAAATATCCCGGATGATGAGATTAAAGGGGAGTTTTCCGAAGTAAAAACGAAAGATATAAGCGGCGGCGGAATTTGTATGCTAACGGATGAAAAGCTGAAAAAATCATCCTATATTGAAGCCTTTATTCAACTGGATAATGAAATCCGTTTTGTAGGAAAAATAGTGCGTTCAAATGCAATAAAAAAAAGAGGTAAACTCATGTATGAAACAGGTGTTGAGTATAAAAAGATTGAAAACAGAGATCGGGAGAAAATAATTGGCTACATATTTGAAGTGCAGCGTGCTCGTCTGAAAAGAGGCTGGTTTAAGGAATGATAAAAAGCTCAAACATTATAAGGGTATTAATTGTAGATGATTCTCCTTTTATAAGAAAGGTGCTTCATGACATATTTGATTCCGATCCTGAAATCAAAGTGGTTGGCGTTGCAAAAAATGGCAGAGAGGCGCTTGATATTGCCGCATTAGTAAAGCCTGATGTAATTACGCTTGATATTGAAATGCCTGTAATGAATGGGCTCGACTGCCTGAAACGTTTACTTAAGCAAGGTGAATATGCAGTAATAATGATAAGCGCTGTGACAACGGAAGGTGCTAAAGCCACAATTGAAGCTCTTAATATAGGTGCTGTAGATTTTATTACAAAGCCCAGCAACATATTTCAGATTTCCACGGAAGAAAAAAGAAAAGAGCTAATCCAAAAGGTTAAAATAGCAAAAGAGGCCGGGCTTATAAATTTATCAAAAAAAGCCGATATAAAGAAAAAGCAGTTTATTGGCACAAAAGCACCAACAATAGAAAAGATTATTGCTATTGGAACATCAACGGGAGGTCCAAGGGCTTTGCAAAGAGTTATCCCTTTTCTGCCCGGAGATTTGCCTGCGGCAGTAGTTGTTGTGCAGCATATGCCTCAGGGGTTCACACGTTCCCTGGCCTCAAGATTGAACGATATAAGTGAAATGACCGTAAAAGAAGCTGAAGACAAAGAGCTTATGAAAGCAGGGTTTGTATATATTGCTCCGGGAGACAGGCATCTTTTACTTACAAAGCGCGGTAATGATATAATACTCCGATTAGATGAGTCCAGCCCGGTTTCGGGTCACCGCCCCAGTTTTGACAAAACGTTGTTTTCAATGAGCAAGATAGGGAAGAAGAATATTGTAGGCGTAATTATGACAGGAATGGGCACGGACGGATCAAAAGGACTGAAAGTACTTAAAGAAAAAGCTGGTATTCGGATAATTGCACAGGATGAACAGTCCTGTATTGTATATGGTATGCCAAGAACAGCCATTGAAATGGGAATTGTGGATAAGGTAGTTCCCTTAGAGCAGATACCTGTTGCAATACTCAACTATATGGGGGTGCGGGATAATGGACATGAACCAGTATCTTGATGTTTTTGTTGAAGAATCGAAAGAGCATTTGCAAAGTCTGAACACTTCTTTGCTCGAATTGGAAAAGGACCCGAATAATATAACCGTATTGAATGAAATATTCAGGGTTGCGCACACATTAAAAGGAATGGCGGGAACAATGGGTTTTTCCCATATGACCAATTTGACACATGATATGGAGAATGTTCTTGACGCGTTGCGGAGCAAAAGAATTAAAGCAGACATGGCGGTTGTTGACATATTATTCAAGTGTTTGGACGCTCTTGAGGGATATGTGAATGAAGTTATCTCAACGGGCGGAGAAGGCGAACAGGAATACAAGGAGATTATTAAATCTCTAACAGATATTTTGGATAAGTCTCCCAATACAAAAACTCAAATCAAAAAAAAGAAGGCAAAAAAGAAAACAGAGGACAATAGTATTGCTCAAAATGACAAAGAATTAAGGCTTAATTTAAATATATATGACAAAAATGTAATTCTTAAAGCCATTGAAGAGTCAATGAATGTATTCCAGATACATGTTGAACTTGATAAGAAATGTCTTCTAAAGGCGGCAAGAGCATTTCTTATATTTCAGACTCTTGATAAATACTCTGAGATAATGAAATCGATGCCTTCAGTCGAGGATATTGAAGATGAAAGGTTTGATAATTCATTTACGGTAATGGTTATTACAAAACATGATGCATCCCTTTTTGAAAAGGAACTGAATTCTGTCGCCGAGGTTCGGAATGTTGAGGTTGTAAGCATTACCGAAAAGCATACCGAGAACATTATACAAGACGAAGATGACGAGGAGTACCTGAAGGAAGAAAAACCTGATACGGCGGCTTCGGATTCAACAGCTCAGGTTCAGAGAACCGGTACCACTAAAAGGCTTACCAATAAAACGGTTCGTGTTGATATTGACAGATTGGATGTATTAATGAATCTCGTAAGTGAATTGATAATTATAAAAACAAGGCTTGATGATGTTGGAACAGGCGAAAAAACAAATGATTATATTACCGCCCTTGAAAACCTTGAGCGCATAACAACAAGTTTGCATGATGCGGTTATGAAGGTAAGGATGGTGCCGGTTGAAAATGTCTTTAACCGCTTTCCAAGAATGGTCAGGGATATATCCAAAGAATTGGAAAAAGATATTGTTCTGTATATGTCCGGGGAAGAAACAGAACTTGACAGAACAGTAATCGATGAGATCGGAGAGCCTCTTATACATATCATACGCAATTCGGCCGACCATGGTCTCGAGAAGCCAGAGGAACGCGCTGCGAAGGGTAAAAGCAAAACAGGGAGTATATGGCTGAGGGCATACCAGGACGGAAATAATGTTGTAATCGAAGTAGAAGACGATGGTATGGGAATAGATGTTGAAAAGGTCCGAAAGAAGATTATTGAAAGAGGTTTTGAGGAAGAAGAAGCTGCGGCTAATATGACGGCAAATGAAGTTATTGGATACCTTTTCGAGCCAAATTTCAGCACTGCGGATACGGTAACCGACCTGTCAGGGCGCGGTGTCGGGCTTGATGTTGTAAAAACAAAAATTGAAGCTCTTGGAGGAACAATCGAACTGGAAACCGAATTTGGAAAGGGCAGTAAAACAATTATCCGCCTGCCTCTTACCCTCGCTATCATTCAAGCACTGCTTGTAATGGTGGGGTCCGAAAAATATGCTATTCCGTTAAGTTCGATAAGAGAAATTAATAATATCTATCCTGATGATATAAAAAACGTCAGGAATCAGGAGGTCATACTTCTAAGGGACATGGTAATACCAATTATACGGCTTCATGATATATTGGGAGTGCCTCCAGAAAAAGCGGACCAAAAACAGCTAACCTGTGTTGTTGTAAAAAAAGGAGATAAATTATCAGGGTTTATTGTTGATTCGTTAATCGGTCAGCAGGAGATTGTAATAAAGTCGCTCGGAAAGCTTTTAGCCGGTATACGCTGCGTAGCCGGAGCAACTATTTTGGGTGACGGTAATGTTGCGCTTATTATTGATGTAAATTCCATTGCATAGGATTGTGCTTTTATTGTGGTTTGGCAAGGGAGGATTGGGATAGTGGAAGCTGAAAAAAAACAATTTGTTGTATTTTGTCTGGATACTGAGGAATATGGTGCGGATATAAACAAGGTAACAATAATTGAACGGTCAATGAACATAACAAGAGTCCCGATGACACCGCCTTATATTAAAGGCGTTATAAACCTCCGCGGCGAAATTATTCCCGTAATGAGCTTAAGGCTTAAACTTGGGCTTAATGAGATTGACGAGGATGATGACACAAGAATAATTATATTCAATGTAGATAATGTTACTTTTGGTGTAATCGTCGATTCGGTATCTGAAGTAATGCAATTTGAAGATATTCAGATAGAAGGCGTTGGAAATATAATCAGTGATAAAGCCCTTGATTATATAAGCGGGGTAGCAAAAGCGAAAGAAAAACTTGTTACTATAATAAACCTGGAAAAACTTATAGCGGAATTGATGCCTGCATAGAATGCGGCTGTCAGGCATTTAACGGTTTGATTTTGAAAGGTGAATGGAATGGATTTATCGTTATTGAACTCTTTCCATCTTGACGTGCTCAAGGAAATTGGAAATATCGGCGCAGGAAATGCTGCCACAGCTTTGGCAAAGCTATTGAACAAAAAGGTTGAAATGAAAGTTCCTCAAATAAGAATAATGGGGTTCAGTGAAGTTAACGAAGTGCTCGGCGGAGCGGAAACGCCTGTGGTAGGTATTCTGTTGGCGGTTTTGGGCGATATTTCCGGATACATACTTTTCGTTTTGGAACAAAGTGCGGCCAATACACTTGTAAATATCCTTATGAGTAAAAAACCCGATGAAGAGATGGAATATAATGAAATAACCCTTTCCGCCCTGAAAGAAATAGGAAATATATTGACAAGTTCCTATCTTTCTGCTTTATCGGCTCTTACCGGATTGACTATTAAGCCGGATGTTCCCGCATTAGCTATTGACATGGCTGGTGCGATATTAAGCGTGCCTGCAATTGAATTTGGCAAAACAACCGATACGGTTTTGTACATAGAAACAGAATTTATTGAAGGCAAAGATAGAGTGATCGGTGATTTCTTCCTTGTGCCCGATACAGAATCATACATTCGATTGCTTGATACATTAGGAGCAATGTGCTAATGGCGGATAATATCATAAAGGTGGGGATGGCTGACCTAAACTATACCAGGCATCCTGGAATTTTAGTGACTTTGGGACTTGGTTCATGTGTAGGTATTGCGCTCTATGATAAAAAAATAAAAATGATTGGACTTGCCCATATTATGCTTCCCTGGTCGCACCAGGCAAAGAATAATGCAAATAAGGCCAAATTTGCCGACACCGGAATAATGCTCCTTTTACAAAAGATGGGCGAATACGGTGCGTCTGTAAGTAATATAGTTGCAAAATTAGCTGGAGGCGCCCAGATGTTTTCATTTTCAGGAAGCTCAGATATGATAAGGATTGGCCAGAGAAATGTTGAAGCCACCAAAGCAGTCCTGCAGCAGTTTCGCATCCCTGTGATATCCGAAGACACCGGTGGGAGTTATGGCCGGACTATTGAGTTTTACTCGGAAGATGGGCGCCTGATGATAAAAACAATAGGGTATGGAATAAAATACATCTGAATTGTTTTCAAAAAAAACACCCAAAAACATCTTACAGATATGGAGGGTTTAATGCGATATCTTCAAATGCTGCCTTTGCTGATGGCATTGGCTGCTGCGCTTATATCAGGTATTTTAGGTTTTTTTAAATCGATGCATCAAAAAGAAGTAATCATGCAAATGACATTGATTATGGTTATTTTTTATGTTACAGGGTTATTTGTCCGCTCGACGCTAATATGCGCAGTAGAACAGATAGAGAAAAAAATAAAGCAAAGAGAAGAGGAGGAGGAGGAAAAGAGGAAGGAGCAGGAAAAGGCGGAAGATGAAAATCAAAGAATACTCGGCACAAATATCGACATGACCGCTGATGATAATTCATTTGATCCTTTGCCTGTCAGCGAATTTATAAAAAATGAGTTAAAAAATGACGATTAAGGTTTTTTATAGCTTATTCAGCTTGTAAAAATATACTCAATTACCCCCCTAATTACGTTTCATTGACAAAAAAATGCTAATAATTACATAAAAACATTGAAAAAGGTTGACATATGGAATGTCTACGATACAATAAAGATATAAGCAGCATATAAAATATAACGATAACCCTCCGTGGTTTGTTATTAATCAGCATGTTAGACGATTAATTTACAAGTTTTATGCCGGTAAAAATGCTGCTTACTTAAAAGAATATACAAAAGATAAGCCATACAATAGGCTGTCAGGAATAAAGCGGAATGGGGGATATATATGTCTGCTAATAGAATTCAAAGACAGCAGGAATTATGGAAAAAGTATCAAGAGACAAAGGATCAATCAATAAAAGAGCAGCTAATACTTGAATATGCGGATTTGGTAAAATATGTTGCCGGCAGACTTAGTATATATTTTGGTTCAAATGTTGAATATGACGATCTGGTTGGTTACGGTGTCTTTGGTTTAATTGATGCAATTGATAAGTTTGACATATATAAGGGCGTTAAATTTGAAACTTATGCGTCTCTACGAATTCGGGGAGCAATTATAGACAGTATACGTGAGCTTGACTGGGTTCCCCGCTCCCTCCGTAAAAAAAGCAAAGATCTTGAAAGGGCTTATTCGGAGTTGGAAAATGAGCTCGGACACACTGCTACTGATGAACAAGTCGCAAGAAGGCTGGGTATTTCTGTCGAAGAACTTAACAAGACCCTCCGGGAAGTGAATATGTCAACGATGATATCATTGGAAGACTATCTTGAACAAAACTATGAATCAGGTTTTGACACATCCAATGATGATGAAGACAGAATCCCGGAAAAAAGAATTGAAACAACTGAAATAAAGGATATCCTTGCCGAATCAATTGACAAACTTCCCGAAAAAGAAAGAATGGTTGTTACTCTTTACTATTTTGAAGAATTAACGCTAAAGGAAATAAGTGCAATTATGCGGGTGTCGGAATCCAGGATTTCGCAGCTTCACACAAAGGCCATTTTACGAATGAGAGGCAGGCTTGAACGACATAAATACATATTATTCGGTTCCTGAGGTGTTGCAATGAAAAATTTCGATGAAACGATACAGGAAAAAAAACCTTTCGAGTTAACCTACGGCGCCGACGGTGTCTACCTTACCGTTAACCGTATTTTTGGCGCAGCGGTTGAAGAAGCGGAAGTGATGAATGAAATCCGGCGTAAAAAAATCCGGAATTTTAATGCTGCCGTAATAACGGATACTATAAAAAAAGCCACTGGAAATCCAGTTAAAATCGCAGATAAGCAGGAAGAAGAAAAAATTGACGCATTGGTCGAAGTAGTAACCAATCCGGATAAAATGAAAGCTTATATAAAAATAAAACCTCCGGAGGGAGGGGGTAAACCTGCAGGAATTCAGGAAATTGCTTTCCAATTAAAGCAAAACGGCATTATATTCGGAATAAAAGAGGATGTTGTTCATACTCTTGTTGAAAACCCGATATATGATCAGAATATTCTTATTGCAGAAGGAATGGCGCCTATTAACGGAAAAAACGGAGAAATCCACTTTCTTGTAGATATACATAAGGACAGAAAACCGATTATTATGGAAGACGGCTCCGTCAATTACAGAGATCTTGATTATATTGAGAATGTCCATAAGGGACAAAAGCTTTGTGAAATAACGCAGCCAACCCCCGGAATTAACGGTAAAAATGTTGTTGGAACGATGCTTAAGGCTATTGACGGTAAACCTGCTAAAATGGTCAGGGGAAGGAATGTTTACAGTGGTGAAGACGGATTAAGCCTGTATTCTGAAATCGATGGACAGGTTATGTATATTGATGGTAAACTAAGTGTTTTTTCAACCTATGAGGTGCCTGCTGACGTAGATAATTCAACGGGAAATATTAATTTTGTAGGAAACCTCTCGGTACGCGGGAATGTTCTTTCGGGTTTTGTTGTTGAGGTAGGAGGGAATGTTGAGGTTTTTGGAGTTGTTGAAGCCGCAACCATTAAAGCCGGAGGTAATATTATTTTACGCAGGGGAATGACAGGAAACGGGAAAGGGCTTCTTTCGGCAGGCGGTGATGTCATTGCAAAATATATTGAAAACAGCCGTGTTGAAGCTGGTAACGATATTAAAGCCGAAGCGATAATGCATTCGGATGTAAAATGCGGGAATCGTCTTGAACTTGGCGGCCGCAAAGGTCTTTTGGTGGGTGGGGTGGCACGGGTAGGCAGAGAAATTGAAGCCAAAGTTATCGGAAGCTATATGGCTACCACCACAAATATAGAAGTAGGTGTTGACCCGCATGTGAGAGAAAGATATAAATTCTTAAGAACAGATTTAATAAAAATGGAGGAAAACTCGAAAAAAGCAAACCAGGCTATTGTACTGCTCAGAAAAATGGAAGCGGCGGGTATGCTTACGGAAGAAAAAAAGGAGATACTGGATAAAAGTGTCCGATCAAAAATATTTTATGACAGTCGTATTTCGCAGTATAAAGAAGAACTGGAGGAATTAGAGCAAAAGCTTCAGCAGGAAGTAAAGGGACGTATAAAGGTTTTGAATTATTTATATCCGGGAACAAGAATTTCTATAGGCTCGGCTAATATGCATGTAAAAGAAACCCTGCAGCATTGTACTCTTTATAAAGACGGTGTAGATGTACGGATTGGTCCGCTGTAACAGACAAATTGCAAAGTAATTTTTTATTGATGTGTAAAATCTTTTGGGAAGTGGTTATATGGCAATTAAGCCGATTGACATGCAAATTATGATGCCAAGAGTAAATGAAATGTCGCGTGTACAAAATAATGAACAGCAGCGCACCCAGGCGTCGCACCAGAACGCGGTTCAAACGACGGAGAAACAATCTGAAAGCAATACGCGGCAAGTGAATTCCCGGGAAGAAACACATAATACGGCAATCCGCGAAAAGCAGCAAAATGAAAAAAGGCAATCGCAGCAGCAGGATAAAGAGAATAAACCTGACAAAGAAAGAAAACTGCAGCAGCGCGAAGATAATAAAAAAAAGACAGCAGGTACAACAATTGATATACGAGTATGAATATAACGATACAGAAGATGAACTTTAACAGGGAATTGGTGCAAAAAACATTTACTAATGATAAAACTAACAGAGGTGCAAAAGATGACGGCTTTTTTTGTCTGTATCATATTGATAGGGATAATGGTAGTCGGTATAGCAATGGTTTGGATTGTGATTGAGCGGAAAAATTCGCGGGATTACCGGCTTGAAGTTGACGAGCGCAGGTATGAACTCCAGCAGGCGCTCGAAGACGCTGAGCAGCTTATTAACGAGTTGAATAATTTTTCTGACTATATTGTTAACAGAATGGAAGAAAAACAGCAGGAAATTGAATCCGTTATTAATGCTGTCTCTGAAAAAAACGATCTTTTTGAAAACATTAACGGACAAGTTTCAAATATTAATCAATTCAAAGAAAAAAGCAGTGACGCAGTGTCTGAAATTTCCGATATTACAGAGAATAGCAAGGATGATCATGCTGAAGTGATTCAGTTAAAGAAAGGAAAGATTATTTCATTTGACGCCAAAAAGCGTGAAGTATTAAATCTGTACAAAGAGGGAGTAGGCAGTACCGAGATTGCAAGAATGTTGAATATGGGAAAAGGTGAGATTGAATTAATTTCACGCATGAGCAAATAGATTCGGAGGCGAAGCGGGGTTTTGTATGACAAAAATCCATGGAAAAAGTGTATTGCTTGGAATGGGTTTGGGAGTTATTTTGACAGCTTTGTTAGGGTGTATATTTTTTCTTGGATATACTCCCGAAATGGATGAAGCTAAGGTTAAATCACTTGCTAAAAAATACGGAATGATCGAGCCTGGAGAAATTACCCGGATTGGTGTTAATGGTAAGATTTCCATTGAGGTTGAAGAAAGTGATACTCTGGCGCAGATTGCCAAAAAGCTTCAGGATACGGGTCTTATAAAGGAAAACATGCAGTTTCAGCTTAAAGTATTAAATCAAAAGGCAGAAGACAAAATATTTCCAGGGGTATACAAGTTTAGCGGAAACGAAAATGAGCAGGAGATTATTAATAGTCTTACCGGCGGGCAATAGCAATTTCAGAACATATTCCCGCGGGTCCTGCTTCGGGTGTTTCGTTTCCTTGGGCAACAAAGCACATACCGATAACACGCTCCAGAAACCTTTATATTTTCACATAGAGGTCTCCATATCCCGGGTCGCTCATTTGCCCGCTCCACATTTTCCGTAAAGCAGCAGGACGCTGGAGCATGTTGCCCGGCGCGACCGAAAGCACCCGAATCACCCGCTGGCTATTTGGTGGAAGAAAGATTTTACACTACTTGATTTCGAGATATGTCTGTGTTAATATATTAAAGCGATGCATATTGAGCGGGCAAATTAACACTAACACAGGATTTTTTGGAAAAGTTATTATATAGAAATGCCGGCTTAAGTAAATATTTGCCGCTGTGATGGAATTGGCAGACGTGCTTGACTCAAAATCAAGTGTCCTCTGGACGTGCCGGTTCGACTCCGGCCAGCGGCACCAAAATTATCAGGCTGAAATGGATGTACTAATATATCTATTTCAGCCTGATTTTATATGTAATTAATTATCTCCCCTGCTCAGGTGGAGTTTAGTCTCCACCTGATACATGTGCCGACTGCTTCTTTTTCATTGTGAATATAGCAATTCATTTTAATTCCCCTTCTATAATCTGTTTATAAAAAATTAATTTAAAACCACGACAATAATATAACATTTATGTTGGCGATATTACCAGGAATCATGTTTAATAACAGACAATGCTTAAAGATGTTTCATGTATATGAGGGCGATCAAAGTAATATTATATTTCTCTATTGAATAAATTTATCATAGGTTTATTACTTGATAACAAGCTTTGCCGGCTGGAGGAAGAAAGAGGTGGTTCACCTCCTTTTTATTATTCTTAGTTTATTTTATGTACATGCATGCAGAAAGTTTACATAATCGAATGCTGCGATAAATACCGCAGAAGCAGACAGATAATATAAGAAAAAGAGAATCTGGAAAATTTAAATTTCCGTGGAATAGTCACAGAGGTTATTTCCGGTCTTACTGAAATGATAAACAAAATAAAAAAACCCGCGATTTCAGTATAGCCTCGCAGGTTTTATTCATATTCAACTGTTCATAATTGCTTTTCAGCCATTTCAATCATTCGTTTTACCATCTGCCCGCCTATCGGTCCTCCTTGTTTCCCATTTTCATAGGAAGTCAGGTCTCCTTTGTAGTGGTCGTTGTTTTCTTTAATATATTGCAAAGCACCAATTTCTTTTGCGCATTCGATTTTGAACTTTGTAAGCTGTTCTCTCTTTGATGGAACAAGCGGAGTTTTTGGTCTTGACAATTTTCTCACCTCTTTCTTAATATTTATTTGTATTTTTCCCTGCAGGTGAGATAACAATACCATGCATTAATTGTTTATATTATAGGGAAAAATTGCATATCAATTCAAAAATTATGTTACTTATACTAATATATCTGATTTATATAGCTGTCCGTTAGCGATTTTATTTTTTCATCGCGAAAAACACCATTACTGCGGAGCCCTTTCAATATTATCGGATTTTTGGAATGGAGAACCAGATCGTACGACTCCATACCATCATATCGTAAAGAGAGCGTATTAATCTCCATAAGAACATCAGGATCGCGTATTACTATTTCAAAAAGTTTATTTTTCAATTTTCTGGATCTAACTTTTACAAAATAAGCGTCAATATTCTTATAATCTAAAAGCTTAAGTATTGTCATCGTTGCTTTATCTTTTTCATAATAATAATTATTTGACTGCAAAATGTAACTGCGCCATTGCTTGCTTCCGGCAGGGTAATCCTTAGACAGCCTGTAATGGAACTTTGCCAGAACATTGTAATAGTGGTAGTTATATACGGATTTTTTTATATTGTCTACTTTCTTAAAAGGTTCTATTTTTAGTCTTTCAATAGTTCTGTAATTTTCTTCAATAAATTCGTTTTTTGTTAAATCACCCATTTTATATTGATACAACAGGCTTTGCCGGTGCCGCAAAAACCTTTCGAATCTGTCGCGTACCATTTTTTCACCGCCCATTTCTTACTTTATCTTAAAGTATCCTGCTATTATTGTAAAGGTAAAAAGGAAAAGCAGGGCCCGCTGAAATAATACCAAAAACGCAGCGGGATGAATTCAGTTCTGAGCCATTAGTTGACAATACGAAGCTTTTTAATTATAATCATATCAATAATTGTTAGATACCGAAAAGGCAAGGAAGGGGACAAGTAGCCGGTTATGCCCAACAGGGATAAAACGCCGTGACTGAAAGCGTTTTTTGGAAGCTTGTCGGTGAAAGAACACCCCGGAGCCGGCCGGATGAATGCTGCGTAAGGGTTGTAGTCCGGCACGTAAAGACCTGCGTTAATGGTAAAAGCGGAAGTTTAACTTCCAATAGGGTGGTACCGCGGGAATACCTCTCGTCCCTTTGTTGTGGACAGAGGTTTTTTTAGTTTAAAAAAGATTATACGGCATGAAGAAGCGAATAATAGTAATTGGGGTGATGTAAATGTTAATTAAAGCGCCTAAAGGAACGAGGGATATTCTGCCTGATGAAATACACAGATGGCATTACGTGGAAGATAAATTCAGTGACATATGCAGCAGATTCGGATTCCAAGAGATCCGTATACCGCTTTTCGAGCATACGGAGCTTTTTCAGCGAGGGGTTGGTGATACCACGGATATTGTCCAAAAAGAAATGTATACTTTTAACGATAAAGGTGGTAGGAGTATTACCTTAAGGCCTGAAGGAACCGCGGGTGTTGTCAGAAGTTATATTGAAAACGGAATGGCTTCATGGCCGCAGCCGGTAAAGCTTTTTTACAATATTACGGCATACCGTTATGAAAATGTTCAAAAAGGCCGGTATCGTGAATTCCACCAATTGGGAGTTGAGCTTTTTGGATCTCCGGAAGCCGATGCGGATGTCGAGGTGATATCCCTTTTATATCTGTTTTTAGAGTCGATTGGAATCAGGGAGCTTTCTCTGAACCTGAACAGCATAGGCTGCCCATCATGCCGAGCGGATTATAACAAGACGCTGAAAGCTTTTATCGAACCGAGGCTGAACCGGCTCTGCGAAGACTGCATTGACAGATATCAAAGGAACCCTTTGAGGATTCTTGACTGTAAGGAACAGGGATGCATAAATGAATTGAAGGATGTCCCTTATTTGCTCGATTATATTTGCAGTGACTGCGCCGATCATTTTGAAAAGGTAAAGGAAAAGCTGTATGCAATGGGGATACCGTTTACTATTGATAAAAAGATAGTCCGCGGTTTGGATTATTATACTCGTACTGTTTTTGAATTTGTTTCAAAAAACATAGGTTCGCAGGGAACCGTATGCGGCGGCGGCAGATATGACGGTCTTATTGAGTCTTGCGGAGGCAGTCCCACACCGGGTATAGGTTTTGCCCTTGGTATTGAAAGACTGCTTCTTGAAATGGACAGCCAGGGGATAGATGTGCCTTTGCCGTCTTCTCCCGACATATTTATCGGTGTTATTGGATATAAAGCAAACCTTTTTGCCGAAAACCTGGCATTAAAACTTCGTTCCGACGGGATTACATGCCATAAGGATATAATGGGTCGAAGTGTCAAAGCCCAGATGAAATACGCGAACAAGCTCAATGCAAGATTGGTTGTTGTTATAGGTGATGACGAGGTTGAAAGCGGAAAGGCTGAACTAAAGGATATGAGTTCCGGAGAAGTAAGAATGATTAACATAGATACGCTGTTAGACAGGCTAAAAAAATTTAAGCAGGTAAATTCATAAAAAAAGGAGAGATAGTATATGGCTGAAAACATTAAAGGAATGAAAAGAACCCACCGCTGTGCCGAGGTTACGTCGGAAGATATCGGCAGGGAAGTTGTTGTGATGGGTTGGGCACATAAAAGAAGGGATCTTGGCGGGGTTATTTTTATAGATTTAAGAGACAGAAGCGGTGTTTTACAGGTTGTTTTCAATGTTGAAACCGACAGCGCGCTTCACGCTAAGGCAGAACAAATTCGAAGCGAATATGTCCTTGCGATAAAGGGTGTTTTGGTGAACCGCTCCGAAGATACGATAAATCCCTCTATAAAAACCGGAAAATGGGAGCTTGTCGCGAAAGAACTCAGAATTTTAAGCAAAGCCGCAACACCTCCGGTGCTTATTGAAGAGAATGTTGAAACCAATGAAGCGGTAAGGTTAAAATACAGGTTTCTTGATCTGCGCCGGCCTGATATGCAAAAGAATTTAATGCTCCGACATAAGGTAACAAAAATAGCAAGGGACTATTTTGATGAACAAGGCTTTTTGGAGATAGAAACACCGATTCTTATGAAAAGCACACCGGAAGGAGCAAGGGATTATCTTGTGCCAAGCCGTGTACACCCCGGTAAATTCTATGCGCTGCCCCAATCCCCTCAGATTTTCAAGCAAATCCTGATGGTTTCGGGTTACGACCGGTATTTTCAGATTGCCAGATGCTTCAGGGATGAGGATTTACGTTCCGACAGACAGCCGGAATTTACGCAGATAGACCTTGAAATGTCATTTGTTGATGTTGATGACGTCATTGCAATAAACGAGGGTTTTTTAAAACGTGCATTCGATAAGGTGCTGGGAATAAAACTGGATACACCGTTTATGCGTCTGACATATAAAGAAGCTATGGACAGGTTTGGTACCGATAAGCCGGACACCCGTTTTGGTCTTGAGCTTGTGAATCTTTCGGATATTGTTGAGAACTCGGGCTTTAAGGTATTTTCCGATGCGGTATCAAAGGGCGGAAGCGTGAGGGCAATCAATGCCAAAGGCTGCGGCTTCAAATTTGCGCGCAGGGAAATAGATGCGCTTATAGAATTTGCAAAATTATACGGAGCAAAGGGAATGGCCTGGATTGCCGTGGAGGAAAACGGCTTGAAATCAGCTATAACCAAATTTATGAGCGAAGATGAGATTAGTCAGATTATAAATCGTATGAAAGCCGAACCGGGAGATCTGATCTGCTTTATAGCGGATGACGATGAAATAGTTTTTGACGCCCTAAGCCATTTGCGCATGGAAATTGCGGCAAAATTGAATTTGATTGATGACAGCAAAATTAATTTACTCTGGGTAACTGAATTTCCACTGTTAGAATATGACGACGAGGAAAAAAGATGGGTTGCAAAACACCATCCGTTTACTTCGCCAATGGATGAAGACATTGGTTTATTGGATTCGGAACCTAAAAGGGTTCGAGCCAAAGCTTACGATATAGTTTTAAATGGTGTGGAGATTGGCGGCGGGAGTATAAGGATACATGATCAGGAGCTTCAGAAAAAAATGTTTTCAATTATCGGTCTTCCTGAAGAAGAAGCCCAAAAACGGTTCGGTTTTCTGCTTGAAGCGTTTAAATATGGGACGCCTCCGCACGGCGGTTTGGCTTTTGGCCTTGACAGGCTTATAATGCTGATGGCAAACAGGAATTCGATTAGGGATGTAATCGCATTTCCGAAAGTCCAAAACGCTTCATGCCTGATGACCGGAGCACCGGACAGTGTTGAGATTAAGCAATTGAGAGAACTTCATATACGAACGCTGGAGGCAGACTGATGTTCAAAAGTCCGGTTGCAAAAGGAATAATACGCTGGCTGGCGCAAATTGCGCCGGCCATCATAATTACTTTTTTTGTCGTAACTTATATAGCCCAGTTTACCCTCGTCAAAGGCGATTCAATGCTGCCGACTTTTAAAAACAACACGATACTGCTAATCGAGAAACTGACCCAGAGGTTTGGAACGTTGAAAAACGGGGATGTAGTGGTAATAAAAATCCCGGAATACCTTGACGACAAAAAAACATATGCGATAAAAAGAATTATTGCTACAGGTGGCCAGCATATCGCGATAAAGGACGGGTATGTACTTGTTAACGGAAATAAGCTTAATGAAGATTATACAGGCGGGGTTGCAATGGGTCCGTTTTCGAGCATCCATAACGATCTGACGGTTCCTCAAGGCCATATTTATGTTTTAGGGGATAACCGATTACCCGGTGAAAGCAAGGACAGCAGAACATTCGGCCCGGTTTCGACAAGCAGGGTGGAAGGCAGGGTTGTTTTCCGGCTGTTTCCGTTTGGCGAACTGGGCATAATTAATTAGCAGTTCCTATACTTTCACAGACACCGGACAAAAATATTTCAAATCTCTTGTGCAAACTATTTTAAGCCAATTCAAGCAGGCCGGTGTACAATTGATAATACCTGCCGCCTTGTCTTATAAGATTCTCATGATCACCGCGTTCAACAATTGAGCCGTTTTCAAGGACAATTATCGCGTTCGAATTGCGTACGGTTGACAGCCGGTGCGCTATAACAAATACCGTTCTTCCTTCCATGAGTTTGTCCATACCCTTTTCAATCAAAGCCTCTGTTCGTGTGTCTATCGAACTTGTTGCCTCGTCAAGAATAAGGACCGGAGGATCGGCGACGGCCGCACGGGCTATGGCCAGCAGCTGCCTTTGACCCTGACTTAAATTCATGCCATCCGCAGTAAGAAGCGTGTTATAGCCTTGCGGCAGGTGCCTTATGAATGAATCGGCATTAGCTAATTTAGCAGCTTCAATAACTTCTTCGTCGGTTGCATCCAGTCTTCCGTATCGTATATTCTCCATTACAGTTCCGGTAAACAGATGTGTATCCTGCAACACCATCGACAATGAGCGGCGTAAATCCTGCTTTTTAATATTATTTATAGGTATACCGTCATACAGTATTGCGCCGTCGGGCACATCGTAAAAACGATTTATCAGATTTGTAACTGTTGTTTTACCGGCACCGGTGGAACCGACAAACGCAATTTTCTGTCCCGGCTTTGCATACAGTGTTATCCCTGATAGCACCGTCTTGTTTTTCTCATATCCGAAAACAACATTTGAAAACCTAATATCACCTTTTACCTCTTTATATGCTACGACGCCACCGCCTTCAGGGATCTTCCACGCCCAAAGCCCCGTTCTCTGTGCGGATTCGCGTATTTCACCTTTTTCATTTTTTTCCGCGTTTACCAATGTTACAAACCCTTCGTCTGTTTCCGGTTCCTGATCAAGCATGTCAAATATGCGCTCAGCACCGGCCAAAGCCATAAGTATTGAGTTAAACTGCTCACTCATCATTGTCACAGGCTGGGAAAATGATCTTGTATATTGAAGGAACGATGCAAGAGAACCTATGTCAAGCCCCATCGTAATTGACATTACCGCGCCTGCTATTGCGGTAATCGAATAATGTATATATGATAGATTACCCATAATAGGCCTTAGCATGCTTGCGAAAGTATTTGCTTGTTTCGCAGCTTCGAACAATTCCCCGTTAAGCTTGTCAAAGTCTGCCTTTACCTTATTTTCATGACAAAAAACCTTAACAACTTTCTGCCCTTCAATAAGTTCCTCGATATATCCGTTAACCTTTCCGACAGCCATTTGCCGTTCCCTGAAATATTTACCTCTTTTTGCACCCAACTTTTTAACAATAATTATCATAACAAAAAGCATTAATACGACAATAACTGTAAGGAGCGGGCTTAATAACAGCATTGCCGTAAAAACTCCGCTTATTGTAAGCATTGACTGAAAAACGTGGACAAAACTCTGGGAGAGCATATTACGAAGTGCATCGGTGTCATTTGTATATCTGCTCATTAATTCGCCGTGCGTATTCGTATCAAAATAGCGTATCGGCAGTGTCTGCATATGAGAAAAAAGTTCGGTCCGGATTCTGTATAAAGTGCCTGTAGTTACTGCGACCATAAGGCGGTTGTAACCGTATGTCGCGAGAACTCCAATTACATATATGGTGCCCATTATCAGAATCATTCGGATAAACTCCGACAAATTGGGGTTTTGCTGGCCGATAAACGGAATTATATACCGGTTGAATAATGGTTTTAAAAAATATGTCGCCGCAATATTGGATGCGACACTGATTAATACACATACGATAACAAGTATCAGATGAGCGCGGTAGGGCTTCATGTATGAGATTATCCGTTTTATTGTTTTAAGTGCGTTTTTAGGCTTGATGTTTCGTATTGCATGTTTAGGCCCCGGCATTTTCAACAACTCCTTCCTGCTGCGATTCATATACTTCTCTGTAAATCGGATTTGTTTCAATAAGGTTTTTATGCGACCCAATCGCATTGATCTTTCCGTCGTCCATTACAATAATTTTGTCCGCATCAATAACAGATGCGATTCTTTGGGCGATAATGATTACAGTAGTTCCTGCAAGGTTTTTTTTCAGAGCCTCGCGGATTTTAGCATCGGTAACGGTATCCACTGCGCTTGTACTGTCATCAAGTATTATTATTTTCGGTTTTTTCAAAAGAGCCCTCGCTATGCAAAGGCGCTGCTTTTGTCCGCCGGATACGTTCACTCCGCCCTGCCCGAGCACCGTATCATAACCGTTCGGGAAAGACATGATAAAATCATGAGCCTGGGCTGCTTTACAAGCCTCTATAATCTCTTCATCCGAAGCATTTTCGTTTCCCCATTTCAAATTTTCCTTTATTGTTCCGGAAAAAAGCACGTTCTTTTGCAGAACCATCGCAACGGCATTTCGTAGTGTTTTTAAAGAATAATCCCTTACATCACGGCCAGACACGAAAACCCTTCCGTCAATAACGTCATAAAGCCTTGGAATTAACTGGACGAGGGTGGTTTTTGCCGAGCCTGTCCCGCCGATAATGCCTGCGACTTCGCCGGATTTTATATTTAAGTTTATGTTTTCAAGGACTTTATTACCGTCAGGTCCCCCATAACCGAATGAAACATTTTCAAATCTTATCGACCCATCTTCTAACAATACCTCCGGATCCGGTTTTTCCGTTATGTCCGGTTTTTCGTCCATAACTTCGACTATACGTGATACAGAAGCTCTTGAAATAACTAACATTACGAAAACCATTGAAATCATCATAAGAGACATAAGTATTTGGGTTACATAACTGATAAACCCCATTAATTCGCCTTCTAACATATTTCCGGATATGATTAAATTCCCTCCGAACCAGGAAATTGCGAGCATACAGCCATACATCGCAAATTGCATGATAGGCATATTCCATATCACAGTACGTTCGGCACGCAATTGAGTTTCGCGTACCTGATCGGCAATATCCTTAAATTTTTCCTCTTCATATTCGCCTCTTACAAAAGCCTTCACAACACGTATCCCAATAAGGTTTTCCTGAATAACGGCATTCATCCGGTCCAATTTTTTGAACATCGCCCTGAATTTCGGGTAAGCTCTTGTTGCAATGAAATACAATGCTATAGCCATAAAAGGTATCGCAAACATAAAAACTAAAGATAATCTTGCATTTATCGACACTGCCATAAATGTTGCCATAATTAACATGATAGGTGCTCTAATCATCATGCGGATCATCATCATAAAAGTCATTTGGGTATTTGTTACGTCGGTCGTAAGCCTTGTTATCAGAGATGATGTAGGAAATTTATCCATATTGGCAAAAGAATAATCCTGAATTTTGTAAAACATGTTTCTTCGTATTTCCTTTGCAAAACCGCTGCTTGCAACCGAAGCAAATCGGGCGGCAAGGGCTCCGAGGATAAGTGAAGCAAGAGCCATTATAATCATCATAGCGCCCATTTTGAGAATATAATCCAAATTACGGTTTGCTATTCCGATATCGACTATTTTTGCCATTATACGCGGTATGTTTACTTCAAGAAATACTTCAACGATAACTGCAATGGGAGCGAGGATTGCATATATTTTATATTTTCCGATATAAGGAAACAGTTTTCTAATCATTTAAGATTTCCTCTTTCTATTGAATTTGATCATGTTGCTCATGGCATATAACGAGAAAAAGTCCATATCTTCCACATCCAAAGAGTATTTTTTAGTAAGGTTTGCTAAAAATCTATCAATAAAATTATTAAAAGTTTCCAGTTCTTCTTCCGAAAAACCTTCAAGCATTGCATTATCTATCTCATCAAATACTTTTCTGCAGTGTAATGATAATTGTTCACCCTTTTTGGTTATAAACAGCCTCTTGCACCTCAAATTCTTATCATCCGGCTGTTTTTTGAGTAAGCCCGATTTTTCCATTCTCTTTGTGGATAAAGCTACGGAAGCAGGTGTAATAAGTAAATTTTGAGCAACCTCCGACTGTGTACAGCCGCTGTACGTTTTGACAAATTCCAGAATATGAAGCTGGCCGGGATAAAGGGGAAAGTTTATTGTTCCTTTACGACGGAGTATACGCCGGATTATATTAAGCTTTTCAAGGGATATGACAGTTTTTTTACGCTGCATTTATTTGCTCCTATACATCGGTTACTGCTTTAGTTAAGCATTTAACAATTAAACGCTTAATATTATATATAAAAGAAGTAATAGAGTCAATAGCATTTAGTTTGATTATGCTTGCACGTAACCGCCATTATGATAAAATAGAAACAAACTGGGTATGGATTGTTTTTACTCTTGATTTAATTGCAAAAGAATAAAAGGGGATTACATAATGCACAATACGATAGATAAAAAGCGGCTTTTTAAGGACGTTTTTTATGAAATTACTGTTGATGAAGAACTCTTCGATTCTTTTAACAATGCTCTCATTTCAAAAGTTAAGTTCAATAAAAAATTCGGCAGGATGGAAATACATCTCGAATTGCCAAACGTGGTTCGAATTAACAGAGTTTTTACTCTTGAAGAATCGCTCAGCAGTTATTTTAATATGCCTGTATTGGTAATACCGCATTTCGAAGTGAAAAAGATAGACTGTGATTTTATTAATAGCTATAAAGAAGATTTTGTCCGGATTATGGCCGGACAATCCGAACATTATGCCTGTTTTCTGGAAGAAGCGAGATTCGTGCTTGAGGGTACAAACTTAAATGTTTATTTGTCCACAAACGGCAGTATGATTTTACAGGCGGGTAATTGTCACAAAATATTGGAAAAATTTTTTAAAACATGTTTCGGCCAAAGCGTTAGTGTATCATTTATCGATCCGCCTTTCGATGAAAATGACAGGAACAGCTATATAAAGAATAAAGTTATCAAAGAAGCGGAAACGGTGAAAAAAATCATATACAATTCGGAAAAGGCCGAAAAAGATAGAAACAAAAAAATATCGGACAATACATCAGTTTACAAATCAAAGAATGGTTCAAATACAAATGTGATGTACGGAAAGGCTTTTAATGATGAAACAGTGCCGATGTCCGAGGTCACAATTGATTCGGGTCGGATAACGGTTAAGGGGAAGGTTATCCGGATTGAAACACGTTCCCTTAAAAACGGAAAGACTTTGTTTTCTTTTGATATAACAGACTATACACATACATTGACAATTAAGTGTTTTTTAACCGAAAGGCAGCTTGTGTCATTAAATGAAAGAATACACCCGGGAGACTGGCTGTTGGTTAACGGAGATGCTCAGTATGATACATTTAGTAAAGAGCTTACTATTAGAGCGAAAGCCATTATGGGAACAAGTATTGCCGAAAGAAGTGACAACGCCGGGCAAAAGAGGGTAGAACTTCATCTCCATACAAAAATGAGCCAGATGGATGCAATAACACCGGTTGAAGCTATTGTCGAAAGGGCTGCAAAATGGGGGCATAAAGCTATCGCAATTACCGACCACGGTGTAGTTCAGGCTTTCCCGGATGCACACTCGGCGGCGAAAAAGCATGGAATTAAATTGATTTATGGAGTTGAAATATATTTACTTGGAGAAGAAAAAAAGGAAAAAAACGGTCAAATCGATTATAAAAATACGGATACCTTTCATGCGATACTGCTTGTGGAAAACAAGACGGGGCTTAAGAATCTATACCGATTAATATCGGAAAGCCATCTGAACTATTTTTACAAGAGGCCAAGAGTGCCGAAATCTGTACTTGCAAAGTACAGAGAAGGTCTTATTTTAGGAAGTGCGTGTGAATCCGGTGAAGTTTTCAGGGCTGTTGCGGCAGGCAAAAGTGAAGAAGAGATAATCAGGACAGCCGATTTATATGATTATCTTGAAATACAGCCGCTCAAGAATAACGGTTTTATGGTTGATTCAGGAGAGGTTTCCGGGTATGAAGAATTAAGAGAATACAACCGTAAAATTGTTGAAATTGGCAGAGTCATAAACAAGCCTGTTGTAGCAACCTGCGATGTTCATTTTCTTGATCCTGAGGATGAAATATTCAGGCGTATACTTCAAGCCGGTCAGGGCTATGATGACGCAGATAATCAGGCGCCGCTCTTTTTCAGGACAACCGAAGAAATGCTCAGTGAGTTCTCATATTTAGGTGAAGAAACCGCATTTGAGGTCGTGGTAAAAAATACGCAGATGATATCGGACAGGATAGACGATATCACCCCTATACCGGAGGGGACTTTTCCTCCTTGTATTGACGGAGCCGAAGAGGATATAAAAAATGTTTCGGAAGAGAAAGCGGCATCGTTGTATGGAAACCCGCTTCCTGAACTGGTTCGAAAAAGACTTGACAAAGAACTTAATTCTATTATCAAGAACGGCTTTTCGGTTATGTATATAATAGCGCGCAAGCTTGTATCAAAATCAATCAAGGACGGGTATCTCGTGGGCTCACGCGGTTCGGTTGGCTCTTCGTTTGTCGCGTATTTAACAGGAATTACCGAGGTTAATTCGCTTCCGGCACATTACAGGTGTGAGAATTGCCTTTATTCCGAGTTTCTTGATACGGGATGCGGTTTTGATCTCCCGGATAAAAAATGCCCGAAATGCGGGCAGCTTCTTACAAAAGACGGCTATGACATTCCTTTTGAAACTTTCCTTGGCTTTGACGGTGATAAGGAACCGGATATAGATCTGAATTTTTCAGGGGAGTATCAATCAAAAGCTCATAAATATACGGAAGAGTTGTTTGGAAAACAGCATGTGTTCAGAGCCGGAACGATAGCAACGATAGCTGAAAAAACGGCATTTGGTTTTGTGAAAGGTTACCTTGACGAGAAGGGAATAATGGCTACTAATGCGGAGATAAACCGTCTGGTGACAGGATGTACCGGTATTAAGCGTACCACCGGGCAGCATCCCGGAGGCGTTATGATTGTACCCCATGATATGGAGATATATGATTTTTCACCAGTCCAAAGGCCTGCAGATGATGTGAATTCAAATATAATCACGACCCATTTCGACTATAACGCGATTAGTGGGCGAATCCTTAAGCTTGATATTCTGGGACATGACGATCCTACTATGATTAGGATGCTTCAGGATATCACTAACGTGAATCCGAAAACGATACCAATAGGAGAAAAAAATACGATGGAGATTTTCAGAAGCACAGAACCATTGGGAGTTACGGCAGAAGAAATAGGAAGTGAAGTGGGGACTTTTGGAATACCTGAATTCGGCACAAGATTTGTACGTCAAATGCTTGTGGAAACCAGGCCATCAACTTTTTCGGAATTGGTAAGAATTTCAGGGTTATCGCACGGAACAGACGTATGGACAAATAATGCCCAGGAACTGGTAAGAAATAATATAGCAACCCTGTCGGGTGTTATTACTACTCGTGATGATATTATGATATCACTAATAAATAATGGAATTGAACCGCTCAGTGCGTTTAAAATAATGGAGGATGTCAGGAAGGGAAAAGGGCTGACTGAGGAGTACGAAGAAATTATGAAAAAAGCGGGTATACCTGATTGGTATATAGATTCCTGCAAAAAGATTAAATATATGTTTCCAAAAGCGCATGCTGCTGCTTATGTAATGATGGCTTTTCGTATAGCATGGTTTAAGGTGTATTATCCGCATGCGTTTTATTCCGCGTATTTTACTGTCAGGGCCGATGAATTTGATGCGGATATTGTTTCAAAAGGGCGTGATGCGGTATTAAGGTCAATAGATGAACTGGAAAGAAAGGGAAATGAAGCAACGCAAAGGGAGAAAAACATTCTTACGATTTTGGAAGTAGCAAATGAAATGTATGCTCGCGGTATCAATTGCCTACCTGTGGATTTGTATAAATCGGATGCCTCACGTTTTATTATCACGGATAAAGGAATCCTTCCGCCGCTGAACACGCTTCAGGGTCTTGGTGAAGCTGCAGCACGCCGTATTGCCGATGCAAGGGATAATGGTCCTTTCCTTTCGGTTGATGATTTAAAAATCAGGGCAGGTGTGAGCAAATCGGTAATAGAAATACTTGATAACCACGGCTGCCTTGACGGTATGCATCAAAGCAACCAGATATGCTTTCTGTGACAATACAATTGTACTTAACAAGCTGTTACTGTTTTTCTTCGATATTATAACTAAAATAACAGGAAGCCATTTTTCCAAAAGGCTTCCTGTCACATGTTCACTGATTCAAAACTACTTCTTTTCTAATTTAGAGCAAATATAGTTATAAAAAGCTTTCTTTTGATCTCCGAGTACTTTGTTCGTTAAAACATACCCATGCCGTGCCGACGTATATATCACCATCAATGTCGGCTTTTTTGTTATTCCTGTCACATTGTTCCAGTCAATGTCGGATTTCTGATCGCCGATGTTAACATGTATCCCTTGATCGTCGAAGCCCAAATTAACATCTTTCGGAACATTTTTAACCTGTTTTCTTGCCCGTATATATACAAGCAATGGTTGTATGATCGGAAACAAACAACATGCTAATATAAGCAGGCACTTAAGAATAATATGGACATTTGAAAAAAAGCGGACGGTAAGCAAAATCATCGCAGCCGTAAATGCCGTGTTAGTGGCTCCAACTATCGAGCCATAAATTCCATACATCGAAAGCTGCCAGAGATCAGATGCGGTTGTATTAATTGTAAACTGATATTTCATATACTTCCTCATTTCATCAGTAAAGATGGCAGCCACATGCTGATTTCGGGTATGAACGTTACAAGTAAAAGTGTACCAACCATCGCAAGGTAGAACGGCAAGGTCGCCTTCGCAAGGCGTTCAATCGGAACGTTACCGACAGCCGATCCGATAAAAAGTACGGCTCCGACAGGCGGTGTTAGTAAGCCGATGCCGCAGTTAAGAACAACTATAATACCGAACTGAATAGGACTGATGCCGATGGAAGACGCAATCGGGAGCAGGATTGGCGTTGTAATCAGAATAATTGGTGCCATGTCCATAATACAGCCGAGAACCAGTAAAATAAGGTTTATCAGAAGCGCAAGAACTATCGGGTTGTCCGAAATACCAATCAATGCGTTAGCTGCGTGTTGAGGCACATGGAGGTGTGTGAGTAAATATCCGAAAATACTGGAAGTTGCGATCAGAATGAGTACGATTGATAATGTATCGACACATTCTTCAAGCGCCTTCCATACGCCTTTCCATGTAATGCCTCTGTAAATAAATAAGCTTACAATCAAACTGTAGATTACCGCTATAGCAGCTGATTCGGTAGCTGTAAAAACCCCGGCGACAACTCCTACGACAACGATCAGAACGGCAGCCATTGCCCAAAACGATTTGAAGATCTGTTTAAACAAATTTATTAGACTAAATTTATCCCCTTTTGGGTATTTTCTTCTCAATGTGATTATATACACAGAAATCATCAATGATACAGCAAGCAGCGCTCCCGGAAGGTACCCCGCCAGAAAAAGGCTTCCTACCGATATTCCGCCGGCTGCCATTGAATATATTACCATGTTGTGGCTCGGAGGAACCAATAACCCTTCTACCGATGAGGCAATGGTAAGGGCTGTTGAAAATTCCGGATCATAACCCTGCTTCACCATTATCGGAATGAGAATGCTTCCGAGGGACGCGGTGTCTGCCGCCGCGGATCCCGATATTCCGCCGAAGAAAAATGAATCGACGACGTTAACCATCGCAAGTCCGCCGCGCATCCAGCCAACCAACGCGTTTGCCAGGTCAATGAGCTTTTCCGAAATACCTCCTGAACCCATCAGCACCCCCATCGTGATAAAAAACGGCACAGCCATGAGGCTGAAGGAACTGATTCCTTTAACCATTTGCTGACAAATGGTCGTCAGTGGCAGTCTAAGGTACAGGAGCGTAAAAAACGACGCAAGCGCGACGGCATATGAAATCTGGAACCGGAGTATTACCATAAGCAGAAAGGTTCCTACTAAAATAAGTATTGCAATTCCTTCTTGACTCATACCGTACCACCTTTCATTCTATAAAAACTTTTAATGTGATTATAGATAGACTCCAATTCAAATATAACCATCGCTATCCCGGCTAACGGTACCGGAAAGTACATCCACCGTTTGGATAAGCTTGGAATACTGACATAACTGGCCTTCGAACCTAACACCATCGCATATTTCCATCCCACGGTAATCATAACAATCCCAAGAATGAAAACGGCGAAATCAGCAAGAATATCCAAAAAAACAACTAATTTTTTCGGAAGAAAACGATCAAACGCGGTCATGCGGATATGGGCATTACGCCGAATTGCAAGCGCCGCGGAAAGTACCGCCATATAGGCCATTAGCGTCAATACGATCTCCTCGCTCCAGGCAGGATCGGGAATGAAAGGAATATATCTCCCGGCAACCGACATAGTTGTAATGGCAATGTCCGCAATTAATAATATCTTGCATATAAAAAGAACAATCTTATAAATCATATCATATGCGGGCTTAAGCTTATCAATAGCACTAAAAATTTTTAACATAAAACCCTCCTGACAAATAAACTCAGGTAATATAAGGATGAAATACAAAAAATTGTTTTTTTAATTCAAGGAAGTCCCCTGTCAAAAGGCAGGGGATCTTCCTTGTCAATGCTCTTCATCAATTTAACGCCTGGGATCATAAAATAAGTATATTGGCCGCAAATCCCAACCGTACCGATGCTCTATCACTGCATGTCAACAATTTTCTTATAAAGGTCGGCATATTTAGCCGATTCGGCTTCAATAATGTCTTTACATGCATCCTGCCAGGGCTTTTTATCCGGCACTTCAACAAACTTTATTCCTTCTGCTTTCAGCTCTTCAAGAACTTCATTCTCTGCTTGTTCGGAAATCTGCCTGTTATATTCCGACGCGTATTTCCCTGCTTCCATAAGAATATCCTGCTGCTCTTTTGTCAGCTTATCCCAGGCTTCGTCTGTAATGATTACCTGAATCGCGCCAAGAGTATGTCCGTTTAGGATCATTGTTGGGGCTACTTCCTGGAATGAGTTTGCTTTATAGTTTGCGATGGGCTGTTCAGCCGCGTCTACAACACCGGTCTGAAGTGCGGAGTATAGTTCGCTGAAGGACACGACGGTCGGAGAAGCACCAAGCGCTTCTACCATTCCTGTCATGACAGGATCGACGGATACGCGGATTTTCATACCCTTAAGGTCTTCCATCCCGTTAATATCCTTTGATGAGAAGAAGTGACGGAATCCTTCTTCGCCATAAAACAAACCTCTGACTCCGCTTCCGTTTTCATGGGGCTCAAGCAGAAATTCAGGTGCAAGATCCGAGTTCGCGAAATTCCAGAAGTGCTCACGGCTTACAAATGTAAAAGGCAGAGCAAGCAGCTTCGATTTTTCACCGCCATAACTTGTCAGTGAAAACGCGGAAATACGGGACATATCGACGGTACCACCGCCGCCGAGCATTGTGTCAAGTACATCGTTCTCAGCGCCTAAAACACCGCTGTGCTGAATGTCAAGAGTCATTTTCCCGCCGGAAAGCTCTTCGATTTTCTCTTTAAATTTTACTGCCATCTTACCAACGATGGAATCTAACGGATTAACCTCCGCATAAACAAGAGTGACTTCTGGCTGCGAAGACTTAGTATCGGGTTGAGTCGTTTTGGGTGTGTCTGTTTTAGCAGGTGTTGTGGGTTGTGTCGGTGATTGCAATGAGCATGCTGTAATTGAGAAAATCATCACAAGACAGATCAGAATAGTAAATAGCGTCTTTTTCATGGTTTCCCTCCTTATAATAATTACGAACTGAAACTTCATTCGTAATTATACCATTTCCGACCAAACAGGTAGTAGCATAATAAAGTTGTACAATAGGACAATTTAGTCATTTTGATCCACGCCAAAATTCTATTCTGTATTCTGTCGGCGTAAGCCCCTCAGATTTTTTAAATACCCGGGTAAAATAGTTTGGATCCATAAACCCGACCTGATATGTAATGCCCTTAACCGTAAGATACGGATCCTTTAAAAGTTCCTTCGCACGAGAAATCCGAAGACTGGTAAGGTAATCCGTGAAGGTGACACCGAAAGTCTTTTTAAATAGCTTACCGAAATAATAGGTGCTGAACCCGGCCTCATAAGCGACGTTTTCCAACGTAATGTTTTCACGGTAGTTTTGATTTATAAACTGTATGGCTTTATCCAAAATTACAGGGGTCTTGTTACTTCTCTGCTCCTTCAATGCTTCCAAAACTTCTAAAAGGTATCCATGAATGTATTTGCGGGCTTCGCCTCTGGATTCAATACTTCTCAAATCATTAAAAACATCTTCCGGGACCGCTCGCTTTAGCTGACTCTCCTTGTTCAGATACCGGCTCATTAATATGAAAAACTCGTATAGTTTCAGCTTTGCCTCATTCATATCGTTTGAAGCAAAAATGATATTATCCAGAATATGATCGGCTTTTTGAATAACAGCCTCTTCCATTCCATTTATTATGCTAAGCCACAATTCATTTTCCGTTATTTCCAGACTGTATTCAGGTGGTTGTCCGCTGCCGGAATTTTCTATAACAGATAAATGCATATTCCTTGCGGCTGCTTTCGCTTGCGCAAAAGATTTCCACAACTGGGATATCTGCTTATATTCGGTGCCAAAACCGTAATACAGCTTTATTGAAAGTTGCTCGTTAAGGTCTTCACCCATCATCTTAAGTTCATCATCTATAAGCATTATACAGTGGTTTCTCATATCAGGTGAATACCCAAAGATTAGCATATAGATAGTGTTTTTCGCCTGATGCATCATAAATTTCGTATTTTTACCAAGTGTTTCGGACAGCTGCTGTGCAACCCTTTTCTTGATCATATTTCTGTAGACCTGGTTAGAGGAATTGTTTTCTGAAAAATCAACTTCAACAACAACGCCAAATCCCTCCGAGAACTGATTTAACATAAACTTCAGGTAATCCGCTGCCTGATGTTCATCAATTTCACCGTTTACTACTGAATTGACAAACTCACTTTCAAGATAACCGGATATTTGATTGATTTTCACCTCAAGAGATTCATTCCGGAGTTTCTTTATTCGTTCTTCTTCCAACTGTTTGATACAGGATTGCAGAATTTCCAAGGTTTGTTCATCTGAACCCGGCTTAACAATAAATTCCTCCACCCCTATCTTTATTGCTTCATGGGCATATTCAAAGCTGTCATAAGCCGTTACAAATATAATTTTTACCTCAGGTTTTCTCTCCCTGAGAATTTGCCCTGCTTCAATTCCGTTCATGCCCGGCATCAGAATATCCAATGTCACGATATCAGGATCAAATTTTTCCGCGATCGCAAGTGCTTCCAGTCCATTTGCTGCTTCCATCACTTCCGAGATTTCAAGGTTGCTGTTTTTAACAATGAATTTTAAAGCTTCCCTTTCAATAGCTTCATCATCAACAACTAGTAATTTATACAACCATTACACCTCTCTTTTAAAGCCAAATGAATTAAACGAGGATAACGTCCCCTTTCACTTTGCTTTAATCCTCCTGATCAATTCACCGTATTGTTCCTCATATTTATCATAAACCGGTTGAACAGCTTGAACAAAAGCGGATCGCTCCTTTAGCTCAATAATTTGCACACCTTCTTTAATCAGTTGTTCCTTTGCTTTTTCTTCCATCTCGGACCACAATTTCTTCTGGTAGACCGTTGTTTCTTTAGCTGCTCTTTTTATAATATTCCAATCCTCCTCGGAAAGATTGGATAATGCAATCTTGCTGCCTATGAGTATTTCAGGAATTCTCAAATGTTCATCCATCGTAAAATACGGAGCTACCTGGTGATGGGATTGTGTCAGATAGCTTGAAAAATTGTTTTCCGCCCCATCAGCTTCACCCTGCTGGATCATCGGATATACCTCACTGTATGGCTTTAATACTCCTGTAAACCCCATGGCTTTTGACATTTCCATCATCAATTTATTCTCCATTAGACGTATCGTCAAGCCGTTCAGGTCTTCAAGCTTTGTTATAGGATTGTCCCTCGTATAGAAGTTTCTGGAGCCCGCGTCAAACCATGTCAGGCCAACAAAACCGTAATCACCAACTCTCTCAAGCAATTCATCACCGATATCGCTTTCAAGGACACGCCACATGTGATCGCGGTCTTCATACAGGTAAGGAAACTGCAGCACATTTAATTCCGGAACCGTTTCAACCAGGTTCGCTACCGAAACCCTCGTAAAATCAATAGCGCCAAATCGAACCTGCGCAATAACCTCGGGTTCTGTTCCCAATGATTGATCCAGATAGACTATAATTTTAACCCTTCCATCGGTTTCCTCCTCAACGCGCCTGGCAAACTCCAAATCCGCCTGCGCCGTGGGGTGACTGTCAGGGTGTGCTTCCCCGAGCCGAAAGGTATAGGCGTATGTTTCCTTCATATTTGTATGCATTTGATTACAGCCGGATATTATAAGCAAAAGGGCACAAAAAATCCATAACTTGTAAACCGGTTTAAAATTATGCATCCATAAACGCCTCCTTTGCGAACCTTATTTCTACGCATGTCCCTTCATTAGGCCGGCTTCGGATAATTAACTGCCCGCTTTGTTTGCTGGCTATTCGCAGCCGCTGATAAACATTTGCAATGCCTATACCGTTTCCCGCGGTAATATCAAATCTTCTGATTTTATTTAATTGTTCTTTCGGGATTCCAACCCCTGTGTCTGTAATTCGCACAATGATATGTGTCTGTCCTGAATCGTCATTTTTTGCAATGGCTTTGATTCTGATTTTTCCGCCTCTCATTTTTGGTTCGATGCCATGGATAATAGCATTTTCAATAAGAGGCTGAAATAGAAAAACCGGTACCGGAACATCTTTGCATTCATCGCTTACATCTTCAATATAATTAAGACGCTCGCCAAACCGTACCTTTTGCAGATAGACATACTCACCGATTATGTACAGTTCCTGAGACATGGGAACAATGGAGATTTTTTGCCGCAAACGGTACCTGAAAAGGTTTGACAGCGTCCGTGTAAGTTTAACCGTCTTATTTGCGTTTTCAAACATTGCCGTCCTTGAAATAGTATTTAGCGTATTAAATAGAAAGTGAGGATTGATTTGGGATTGCAATGCTTCAAAACGCGCTTCCTTTACCAATTGCTCCATACGGATAATTTTCAGTTCCTCTAAACGCAGCTTCTTCTCAATCTCTACTTTCTGCTTCAAGTCCTGAACATACTTCCTTATATTAGCGCTCATGATGCTGAAGGAATTTGCCAGAACTCCAATCTCATCCTTCGAACTAATAGATACCGACTCAACATCCAGATTACCCTGTGCCATGCTCATAGAGACCTGTGCCAGTTTCTTAATCGGATTGACCAGCTTATTCGTAAGCAAGAGTCCGATCAGCATCGCAAATATAAACATTGCCGCGATTGTTATAATAGAGAGTTGACGCATGACTTCCGCTTCTCTGACCACCTGATTGTATAATTTCATTCCCTCGCTTAAGCTTAAATTCAAAAGCGATTGAATATATCCAACAGTATACTTCTGAATATCACGTCCTTCGTAAAAGTTTATATAATAGTTTTCGATTCCCTGCTCTCTTTCCAATATGGCTTGTTCAAAAAAGTCGAAATACATGGCTGTGGAGTTGTCAATGGCCTTGATGTTAAAATAGATTTCCAGGGAATCAAACTCTTCATACAACGGCTCGATCATATTTTGGATTTCTTCCTTTGTTGTTTGATATTGAATTTTTTGCTCCGGCTCTAAAGTTTTAAGGAAGGAATCCACAGCGTAATAATTATTCTCAACAAGCAGCTTCATGCGGTTTATAGTGTAATAATTCATAACCGTATGATTAAATTG
>JAAYBO010000023.1 GCA_012730095.1 Clostridiaceae bacterium | reverse complement strand
TCAATATTAACCTGCATGCGCCGTTATACTGAATAAGGCATACCAATACAAGGACGGCCGAAATAGCCTGGGAAATAACAGTTGCTACAGCCACTCCGGCAACTCCCATATGAAAGAACACAACAAATATAAAGTTAAGAGTAACATTAATAATCCCAGAAACAGTCAAATAAAAAAGAGGCCTTCTTGTATCGCCTACTGCTCTTAATATTGCACTTCCAAAATTGTAAATCATTAAGACAGGCATGCCTGAGAAAATTATTCTGAGATATAGTACCGATTGATCTATTACATCAGCGGGAGAATCCATTGCAATAAGGATATTTTTCGCCATAATTATCCCCACCGCGCCAATAATAATGCCGCATATTATGCTTGAGGCAATCGATGTATGTACAACACGGCTCACATTTCCGGGCTCTCCCGCACCCTGGTATTGTGCAACCAAAACACTTGTTCCAACAGATAAACCTATGAACAAACTTACAATAAGGTTAGTAATATGAGTTGTTGATCCTACCGCGGCAAGCGCCGTACTGTCGGCAAAACGCCCCACTACGACAATATCCGCCGCGTTGTATAATAGCTGCAGTATTCCCGACAGCATAAGCGGCAGGGAAAATTTTATTATTTTAAATAATAAAGGGCCGTTCAACATGTCGATTTCATAATTTGACGACTTAAGCTGTTTTACTCTGCGTTTTTTCATTTTATCAGTTCCGTTGTTTAATTTAATACATTTTTTTCCGTTTTATTAATGTAATCAAAAAGCATTTGGTTAAATGATTATTATATAATTATAACTTTCGGGAAATAATAAAGCAAATATTAATAGACAGGTAAATATGTGTTACTGTTCAGACACACACTAATTATCAGGAAATACTATAAAATAACGGACAAAAGAGTTTCATTTGCAGGATTATATAGTTCAGTATTTCCTTTACAATAGTTCAAAAAGTAATATCTAAAAAAATGCTTGAATTTTTTGCGGCAAATAAGGTAAAAATATGACTGCAGTTGAACCGAATTTCGATTTTTTAATAAAATTAATTTGGTGAAATATCCTATCATAAACAGTATGTTAAAGTCGCATACTAAATATGATAAAGAACAAGACGGGAGGGAAATAAAGATATGAGCATCTTGGACAATGTTTTGGAACACGATGCGAAAAAGAATAAAAGTAATAAACGTTCAACGGGCCTTCATATAAGCAAACAGGCGAGTGGAAAATTTAAGGAAGAGTTCTCCGAGACACTTGATATGAATGATAGTCAAAGGTATCAGTCAAATGGAGTAATTTTCACGAAGGTTTCCGATAATACAGCGACTTTGAAATATGACGGACTTCTTGCAAAGTACGGTGCTGATGACGTGTATACCGTTTATGGTTTCGGAAACAATACAAATTGGGAAAACGTTCAGACCATCCGAATGAACAGATTCGGCAACTCATTCCATACCGATATTCCCACAATGCATGGAAAAAATGTTAATATCGCTTTCAAGGACAGCGCCGACAACTGGGATAATAACAGCGGAATGAATTACACCTTTATCTAAAGATAACCGGGCGGTTCTTGCTTTTCCTCCGGAGAAGCAAGAACAATCCGCTTCTGCTTATTTTTTTGCAAAGTTCCTAACATATCTGATTTGGTGAAAAATATTCCGGCGGACAGGCAAAGAAGGGGAATAACCGGATAATGGTATCTGCTATGGACTTCTGCAAGCATATGGGCGGCAAGGGTTCCAAGAATATATAAATACAAAATATATGATCCACCTTTGATTTTTTCCGTATCATTGCTTTTTGCAAAGAAAAGTGCTGCGCAGGATAATACAAGGAAAAGAAAATAATATCCGTCAGCAGCAAAAGCCAGCCAGTCCCCATGTTTAGACATGTTGACACGTGATTCCGGGGAAACTGAATTCTGAATATACGTAATACTCTTATAGTCATTTCCCCACATATGCTTATTTTTATATACCTGGAGCTTAATAAATGAGAACAGGTTCATTTCTTTCAGACGTTTCAGACCTATTTCTGTAAGCTGCTCATGAATTTGATCGGAAGTCAAGCCTTCGTTAATTAAAGATTCAAGCAAGGCTGAATCCTTTTCGCTCCATCTTCCCTCGGAATCACTGTTAAGTCCTGCAAGTATGTAAAAGCCCGAAGTATTTTTTGCCGTCTTAATCCCAATTAAATTATCGATGCTGCTTAACAATAGTGAGGAGGCAGTCGTATAAGAAAGAATTAATAATATGCAAATACCGGTTCTTGTAAGACTCTCTTTTCTTCTATCTTTGCCAAACAGATTAAATTTGTGTTCCAGCAGGAGGTAATGGATTAAAAAGCTTAAGATAAGAATAATAATTGCAGGGCGTATATACTTTAAAAAGCCTGCCGTAATCCCTATGAATAAAAATGGGGGGATTTTCCAGATAGTATTTTTAATGCGCTTAATTGTATACAGGTAAAAAGCAATAAGAAAAAGAATCCCGAGAGTGAAAAATGGTTCGGTTAATACGAGTGAATTATAGAATATCTGAGAAGGCCAGAAAGCATAAATAACTGCTGAAACCAACCCTGTTTTTTCGTCGCATAATATTTTTCCGATATAATATACTAAAAAAAGAATTCCGGTGTTTAGTACAATATTAAACGCAACCGCACTGTCTGGGTGTGGGCCGAAAAGCGAATAAACAGCGGAAAGAACTTTTGAATACCCCAATACATGGGGAAATAAAGAGATAAACTTTGGGTAAAGAATATCACCATCTGCTAATGCGCCCGCAAGAGAGTGGTATGTATAGAAATCCGAAACCGGTATGGCTTTTACGAAATATACCCATGTAAAACGAAGAAATAAGGATATAACGGCAATTGCCGACAGGAGCGGCCAGATTCTTTTAATTTTCCATTTTGAGATAACTGGAAATCTGCCATAAAGAATAATCACCGCGGCAATTACTGCTATTATGCATAATTTATCTGCAGAAAAGCTCTCGCTGAAAACAAATATGAAAAATGTTATAGCGACAAAGGCAGAAAAGACATAAGTTACTATTCCCTTTACAATCTTTCCCATATAAACTCCAAAAACATTGATATGTGTATATTGTATATTATTTAATTCATGTTCACAATGAGGAGATTATTCTTCGCAGGTGGTTGATTTACGCACTAATACTGATGCCGCCAGTATGCAAAATAATGGTATTGCCGGGTAATGATAGCGGCTTTGCACCTCTGCGAGCATATGCGCGGCAACGGTACCTAATATATATAAATAGAAAACAAAGCAAAAAGACGGGATCTTCTCTTTAAAAATAAAAAGCGAAGACAGGGCAATAAGAAAGAAAACAGAATAGTAAAAATTAGCCGCATCGGAAAGCCACATCGAATGCTTTTTTCATCGATATCATTAGCATTAATAAGGTTCGGTATATTTCTTCCTTCAAAATTACCTGAAGGAGTAATATCAAACATATCACAAAAACGCTTCCCATCTTCTGTACCCAAAACAGACATTATTTCCTCCGGAAGCCAGGTGTAAAAAAGCCCTTCAACACCTTCCGAATCCGCGTCTTCAGCGGAGTAAAACGCCCCGTCGGGAGATGTCATATCCCTTTGTATATACTTATAAATTTCGGCTGCGGCCTGCGCGTACTTTTCGTTCCTTGTCGCCTGGTACGCTTCGGCATAAGCAATGGAAAGCATCGCATTGTCGTACAGCATTTTTTCAAAATGG
>JAAYBO010000193.1 GCA_012730095.1 Clostridiaceae bacterium | reverse complement strand
TGGAGCATGTCGCCCTGCGTAACCGAAAACACCCGAATCACCCGCTGTTTATCTGGTTGAATTAGCACAGTAATTTTGAAGAACTATTGTACAATAGTTCGTAAGACAATTTTCAAACATTATTCCCGCGGGTCCTGCTTCGGATGTTTCGTGAAGTTTTGTTGATTATACAATAGTATATTTGTCCGGTGTCAGGCATAGGTATAGTTAGACAGATCTGAGAGGGGTTTTGTGCTATGAAAAAAACTGTTATTGCGGCTATTTGCATTGTATTGGTATTTGTTGCAAACGGCTGCCTCAAAACAAGGGATAAAGCGATAAACCAAATTGAGGAAGACGAACTGAGACCGGTAAGCAGCATTCTCTTATCCGAAGAAGATGCAAAGAAGCTTAATGAAAAACTGCAGGTGCACCTTTACTTTTCGGATGAGGACGGTACCCGGCTGGTGAGAGAAATACGTTATGTTGATATGAACGAGGCAAAACAGGGGACCGAACAACTGGCGGCACTGCTTGTTAAGGAATTGGTCAAAGGTCCGTCTAATACAACACTAAAGCCGACAATACCCGAAGGCGCGGCTTTAAGATCGCCTGTAAAGATAGAAAATCGTACGGCAATTGTCGATATGACGAAAGAATTTGTGGACAATCATCCCGGAGGTAAAGAAGCGGAAGAAATGACTATATTTTCTATTGTAAATACCCTAACGGAGTTAAAAGATATTGAAAAGGTAAAATTCCAAATAAACGGGAAAACACAAAATGAATTTAAGGGAGGCTTCCGTTTTGACAATGAATTCCCAAGGAATGAGGCTCTGATTGATCGCAGAAAAAGTGAGTCGGCAATACCGGAAGACGATTATTTAGAAACCGGAGCCTATGAAAATTATGAGGAAGAAATACTTGAATAAACGAAAGAATTTTATTTTAGGTTTATTACCCGGGAAGCCGTTCTTCGGCTGCCCGGGTGGTTTGTGTCGGCAGGTTCACACTTGTGAACAGGCCTTGTTTCATGTATAATCAAAAAAGATATTTGGTTCTCTTTGGAGGAGAAAATATGAGAGATAAAAAAACAGTAGCCGTGCTTTTTGGAGGCCAATCATTCGAGCATGAGGTGTCAAGGGTTTCTGCTCAATCGGTTATTGAGAACCTGGATGCGGAAAAATACGATATAATTCCGATAGGCATAACAAAAGAGGGAAAGTGGATTCGATATAAAGGCGACTATTCAAATATTGGTTCGGGAAAATGGGAAAGCATTGCCCTTGAAGAATTATGCAATAAGCCGGAATCTTCGTTTGCCACCAGTACATGCTGTAATTCGACAATTCGTGATTTTTTACTGGAGTTTGATAAGAATAAAAACATTGATGTAATTTTTCCCGTTTTGCATGGAAGTAATGGGGAGGACGGGACAATACAGGGCCTTCTGGAGCTTGCAGGCATTCCTTATGTTGGCTGCGGGGTTTTGTCTTCCGCTGTGGGTATGGACAAAGCCACAAGCAAAATACTTTTTGAAAATGCCGGGATTCCGCAGGGCAACTTCTTGTTAGTAATACGTTCCGAAATAAATGAAAATATCAGGGATATAAAAAAGCGTACGGAAGAAACAATCGGCTATCCGTGTTTTGTAAAACCTTCCAATGCCGGCTCGTCCGTTGGAGTTTCCAAAGTTAACGATTCCGAAGGTCTTTTAGAAGCTCTTTTAATCGCCGGAAAATATGACAGAAGAATACTTATTGAAGAGTTTATTAACGGCAGGGAAATTGAATGCGCTGTCCTTGGAAATGATTCCCCTGTTGCATCAACCGTGGGTGAAGTGGTACCATGTAATGAGTTCTATGATTATAAGGCAAAGTATATAGATAATGCTTCTAAGGTAATAATTCCAGTAAAATTGGAAGATCAAACTGTGCAGCTAATAAGGAATTACGCAGTTGAAGCTTTTAAGCTGCTGGATTGCTCCGGGCTGGCAAGGGTTGATTTCTTTGTTGAAAACTTAACAGGCAAGGTGTATATTAACGAGATAAACACGATGCCGGGGTTTACCGGTATAAGCATGTATCCGAAGCTTTGGGAAGCCAGCGGCATACCGTACGGTGAGTTGTTGGATCGGCTTATTGATTTTGCTTTCATGCGGTTTAAGGAAACCCGCAGGTCATATGAAAGGGAAATATAATGGATAACAGACCAATAGGAGTTTTCGATTCAGGTCTTGGTGGACTTACTGTTGTAAAAGAAATCAAAAAGAAATTGCCCGGTGAAAGCCTTATATATTTTGGAGACAACGGCAGAACGCCATATGGAACAAAGTCAAAGGAAACGGTTATTAAATACTCTAAGCAGGATATAGCCTTTTTGCTTTCAATGGATGTAAAGCTGATTGTGGTCGCCTGCAATACTGTAAGTTCGGTTGCGCTGCCGGAAATAAAGGATTTTATTAAAGTGCCGGTTCTTGAAGTAATAGGTCCCGGTGCGGATGCCGCGTTAAAAAAATCAAGAACAGGGAGAATAGGTATTATTGGTACGCCTAATACCATTTATAGCAGTGTATACAGCAAAGCTATTAAACAAAGAAACCCGGATGCCAAGACATTTACAAAGCCCTGCCCTCTTTTCGTAAACCTTGTTGAAGAGGGATGGTGGGACAACGATATCGCCAGGATGATAGCTTTTGAATATCTTAACGGATTACTGAAGGAGAATATTGACACACTTGTACTTGGATGCACACATTACCCGCTCCTGTCCAATACAATAAGGAAAGTGATTGGACAGGAAATTATTATGGTGAATTCCGCCGAAGAAGTTGCGGCTGCTTTGAAGCAAATGTTATTGAACGAGAGTTTATTAACAAAATCCGATTCTGTACAATACCGTTACTATACCAGTGACAGCATTGACAAATTTAAAGAACTTGGGAGCCTTATTCTTGGGGAAGAGATATGTAATGTGGAGCGCATTGATATTGATAAATATGAATTTTCATTTTATCATGCTTAATATCAGGTGCATGTGTAATAAAGACAGAATGGAAGAGAGTAAACATGCTAAAAAAAAATGTAATGATAATGGTTGACAGCAAGAAAGAACAACCTGATAAGGAAGCAGAAGAAATGAAATTCGTTACCGAGGGCTTTTATTACAAAAAAGACGGCAATTATTTCATTAGCTATGCTGAAAGCCCTGTTACAGGATTGGATGGAACAAACACGATAATGAAAATAGAATCCGACTCCGTAATGCTGATCCGTTCCGGTACCGCAAGCAGCCTGATGTTTTTTAAAAAAGGCTGCAAGCATACTTCCGGATGCAATACCGAAAATGGTATCGTGGAGCTTGGAGTTACCGCACGAAGCTTGAATGTCAGTTTGGATGACAAAGGGGGACAGTTCCAGGTGGAATATGTCCTTGAAGTGAATAACAGGCTGACAAGCCTTACTACATTAAATGTGAAAGTATTTTGAAGCGCGAAGGACGGTTTGTTTAATGAACAGTATTTTTGAAAAGATAAGAAGCCAGATAGAAACCGCTATAAAAAACGCCGTTTCAGCGGCTGTTACAAAAGGAAAGCTGCCTGATATTGAGCTTCCTGCAATTATGATTGAAAAACCAAGAGAAGAGGCGCATGGCGATTTTTCCACTAATATAGCTATGCAGATGGCGAGGCAGGCAAGAAAAGCACCCGTGCAGATTGCTCACATTATACTGGAAGAAATCGATTATCGGGATACTTATATTGTCCGGGCGGAGAGCGCAGGTCCCGGGTTCATAAACTTTTTCTTAAACAACGACTGGCTATATGAAGCCCTTATTCTGATAGATAAAAAGAAAGAGCAATACGGTGAAGTTGATATCGGCCGCGGCGAAAAAGTCATGGTAGAATTTGTAAGCGCGAACCCGACAGGACCATTGCATATGGGAAATGCAAGGGGAGGAGCATTAGGTGACTGTATCGCCGGTGTACTTCAGAAATCAGGTTATACCGTAACAAGGGAGTTCTATATTAATGACGCAGGGAACCAGATAGAAAAGTTTGGTATTTCACTGGAAGCGAGATACCTTCAGCAGATTCACGGTGAAAACAACATACCTTTTCCCGAGGACGGATACCATGGGGAGGACATTATTGACCACGTAAAAGATTATATTAAGCAATACGGGGAAAAGCTTGTTTCAGTCTCATCTGATGAAAGAAGAAAAGTTCTGGTTGAATATGCGCTTCCAAAAAACCTGAAATGTATAAAGGACGGTCTCTCGCGATATGGCATAGAATATGATGTATGGTTCAGGGAAAGTTCGCTGTATGATGGGGAAATTGATGAAACAATAGAGATATTAAAACAGAGAGGATACATTATTGAGAAAGACGGGGCTGTATGGCTTAACGGAGAGAAGGCCGGTCTGGAAAAGGATGAGGTATTGATCAGGCAGAACGGATATCCAACATATATGGCTGCTGATATTGCATACCACAGAAACAAATTTTTAAAAAGAGGTTTTAGCCGGGTTATAAATCTTTGGGGCGCTGATCACCACGGCCATGTAAACAGGATGAAAGCTGCGATGGAGGCTATCGGAATACCCGGTGAGAAGCTGCAGATCGTGCTGTTTCAGTTAGTAAGGTTATATCGGGGCGGGGAAATTGAAAGAATGTCAAAGAGAACAGGGCGGGCGATATCGCTTGATGACCTTCTTGATGATGTTGGAGTAGATGCGGCGAGGTTTTTCTTTAATATGAAAACTGCCGGCAGCCACCTTGATTTCGATTTGGATTTGGCAATCGAGCAATCAAACAATAATCCGGTGTTTTATGTACAGTATGCGCATGCGAGGATATGCAGCATTTTGAGGAAATTAACAGAAGAAGGCGTAACAAGGAAAGCGATAGAAGATATAAAAATAAACCTTTTAACTCAGCCCGAAGAACTTGCGCTTATGAAAAAGCTCGCAGAGCTTCCCGAGGAAGTGGCGGCATCGGCGGAAACGTTGGAACCAAGCCGTCTTACGCGTTATGTTATCGATGTTGCGTCGGATTTTCACAGCTTTTATAATGCTTGCAGGGTTAAGTGTGAAGATGAGGATTTACTGCAGGCAAGGCTTCTTCTTGTAGATTCCACGAGGATTGTTATAAAAAATGTGCTTGGTATAATAGGAATAAACGCACCCGAAAAAATGTAATGCAAAAACACATACTGATTAACACGCTTTAGGTTCTATATATTTTCACAACGAAGTCTCAGTATAAACGGCTGCTTATTAACCTATTCCTCAGTTTCCGAACATAATATCGGAAAGGATAATCAATATGTGGTTCTGTTGGCGCAATTATTATGGAAAGCATACGAAATGTTAAATTTGCCAATTAATTATATCTATGATTATATTGTCTCTCGAACAGAATTAAAATAAGAAAAAGCAAAATTCGTGGGCATTGTCCGCCAGTTTAACAATTAAGGGGAAAATATGCAAATATTTCGCTTGTAAAAAATGATCTGCTAATGTATACTGATACAGAAATTACCACGAAGGGGCGCATAAGTATGCTTATTGTTAAAGAATTGACAAAGCGTTATGAGAATGTGTTAGCTGTTGATAATATCAGTTTCGAAGTAAAAAGCGGAGAAATAGGGGTTCTGCTCGGCCCGAACGGAGCAGGAAAAAGCACCACGATTAAGTCAATAGCGGGGCTTTTAAAATTTAATGGCACAATATTAATAAACGGTGAGCCGAACAAATCCTTAAATTCCAAAAAGGTTTTCGGGTATGTTCCTGAAACTGCGGCCGTATATGATTACCTTACCGTATGGGAGCATATGGAATTTATTGCCCGGGCATACCGGCTTGATGAAGCCTGGAAGGAAAGTGCGGAGAATTTGCTTACACGTTTTGACATGGGCGATAAAAAACAAATGCTTTGCAAGGAATTATCTAAGGGAATGCAGCAGAAAGTCAGTATATGCTGCGCTCTATTAATAAATCCAAAGATGGTACTTTTTGATGAACCGATGATGGGTCTTGATCCTAAAGCCATAAAAGAGCTTAAGGACATATTTCTTGAATTGCGAGAAAAGGGCTGCGCCGTCTTAATCAGTACTCATATCCTTGACAGTATCGAAGGAGTTTGGGACAGGGTGCTTGTTATGAACAAAGGAAAGATTGTTCTTTCAAGAACACGGAAAGAGCTTGAAAACAGCTCGGAATCCCTTGAAAAGATATTCTTTGCTGTTACGGAAGGAGTAATCTGATTATGAGCCCATTATTTTATATCATCCGTAAACAGTTGAAAAATATTATTCGTGGTCTTGGCAGAAAACCTTTGGCACTAATAGGTTATATATTAATCGGTATTTTAATGGTCGGGTTTATACTGTTTGCTCTGGTAATGCCTTCAGGTTCCTTAAGGCATGGGTCCAATGAGTTGTTTAAAGCAATATTTACTGCCCTTATTATTGTTTGTCTTTATTTCAGCTTAAGGCAAGGCATTGAAAAAGGAAGCTCATATTTCAGGTTTTCAGACGTAAATTTGGTTTTTACTGCTCCAGTTAGACAAAATAAAGTACTTTTGTACGGTTTTATCAAGCATATGGGAACTTCTTTTCTGATAGTTCTGTTTATGATATTCCAAATACCGAATATAAAGAACAATTTCATGCTTACAGGATATGGGGTTTGGATAATACTGCTTACTGCGCTTCTTTATTCACTTTTAAATCCAATAATCGGCATGGTTATGTATATTTACACTTCAAAAAGCAAGGCTGTTAGGATAATGGCAAAGCGTATTATTGACGCGTTAATGGCTTTGGCTGTTCTTGGGTTGTTTATAAACATAATTACCGCGGGCGATTTTCTTAATTCGGCGGTCAGGTATCTGAATTCCGCAATATTTTCGTGGCTTCCGCTTATTGGACAGCTTGTAACAATAGCATCTGCCGCAGTTTATGGTATAACACCTGTTTTTTTCCTTAGTATTGCGATCTTATTTTTTATTATAGCGGCGTTTTTATTTATTCTTTATAAAAACAATCTTGATTATTATGAAGATGTGCTTGCAGCAACCGAGTATACGGAGCTGAAGATAAAAGCGAAACGTAAAGGCCGTGATGTCTCAGCTATGGGGAAAAAGAATGTTAGGAACATACGCTCCAAGTTTAGCGTAAATGGCGCCGCGGCCATTTTCCAGAAGCAAATGCTTGAATACAGGAAAGCAAGCTATTTTCTGTTCTTTGACAAATCAAGCATTATTATCATTCTGGCAGGAATAATTTTCCGGCTATTTATGCCGGAATTAAGCGAATTTAAGATATTTGCGGTACTGTTTTTCAGCGCATATATGCTTTTTTTCTTTGTTATACAGGGAAAGTGGCCGCAGGAAATCGAAAAGCCTTATATTTTTCTTATACCTGAACCTGATGGGAAAAAGCTGTTATATACAACTCTTACTGAGAACATTAAAAATTTTCTTGACGGTATCCTGCTTTTTGCTATATCTTATATATTTTTCGAAAAAAACATTGTTGTTATTTTTCTGTGCATAATCAGCTATACATTGTACGGCTCCGTTTACATCTATGGAGACATTGTATCAAGACGCTTGTTTGGCGCTGTGCACAGTAAGGCAATGCAAATATTCATAAAACTGTTTGTTTCATTTTTTGTTCTGATCCCGGGCGTGATTATCGGACTTCTCGCTTTTTCTCTATTAGAAAGCAAGGAAGCCGCATTTATGATTATTACGCTTTGGAACCTGACAGCAGCTGCGTTGTTGTTTTTGGCTTCCAAGGGAGTATTTAAGCATATCGAGCAGGAATAAGCTTCGCTTTATACGACACAATCAATTGCAGGATTAAAGCATGCTTTTATTCAGATTAGATTCTAATTAGAGTTCAATTAAATCTATTGCGGCAGCATAACAGATGTGGTACATATAAATCGTGATATAATTTTTGGCGTCAAGGAGGATTAATCCGATGAATGAAAGAGGGAAAAACATCCTGCCGATGATAGGTTTTATTTTAATAGTTATTGTAGTTCTCGGAGGCTTTGCTTTTTTTAGTCGGAAAAAAGATACAGGTAATTTTAAGGTGATAGATAATACACGAAAGAAAAGCGGGTTTGGATATGATATTGACAGTACCGGCAAAGTTTCAACGGACGGGGTCGATAAAATAACCATTCGTTCGGTAAGCTCGGAAGTAAAGATAGCAACACACAAATCCGATCAGGTAAATGCGCATTTTTATGGCAATGTTATAGGGTTTAATAAAGAAAATATGCCGTACCTGGAAGTTGAAAAGAAAGGAAATGAAGCTTTAGTAAGGATTGTTTATCCTGCAAAGACAGGGTTAAACATCACAGAGAATACAAAACTTGATGTTGTAATACCTGAAGACTGGAACCGAAATATTGAAGTAATAAGCATATCAGGGGGTATATCGGCGGATCAATTAACAGGGAACGATATAACGCTTAATACAACTTCCGGAAAAATAGAAATATCCGATATTGATGCGGACGGCACTATTTCAGCAAGCTCGATATCCGGCAGCTGTAATATTGATAAAGTAATATCGGATAACGCAAAGATAAATACATCTTCGGGAGATACGGTTGTCGGATATTTAGAAGCCAAAGATATAAAATTTAAAACTATTTCCGGACATGGCAAACTAAATGTAACGGTAAAAAAAGCTGAATTAAATTCAACTTCCGGAAATATTGACGTGGATTTCACGAACGGGTTTGAAAAAATAAGTGCAAAAAGCATATCTGGCGGAGTTAAACTTGGAATACCGGGTACAACTGAATTTACCGTCGATTTAAAAACAATATCGGGGGGCATTGATTGTCAGGATTTTCCGATGAAAATTTCATCATCAGGGAAAAAAGAACTAAAAGGCCAGGTTGGAAGCGGCGGCAGTGAGATTGATGTTTCGACAACATCGGGGAATATAGAAATATACGGATTAAATTAAAAAATAATAATCTTATATTTATTAAACGCACTTTGGCAGTGCGTTTTTTACATTTTTTATTTTCATGTTTTTCGTTGAAAATAAAAGAAAAAAACAAATAAATGCAAACTAAACGATAAATAATTAAGATAAAATAATATTGTTTAAGTTATTAAGCTGTTTCTTTTCCTGTTTTGTGAGGTAATAAATGGCTTAGAGAGCTTATCATAAATAAGCTGTTTTCATCTGTAAAACCCTGATTTATAACATATAGAATATATGTATGTTGGGTATAATGTTTTCGTATCAATTATATCCTATCGGATTTTGAAAAAATCAGGTAAAATAGTATATGAATACGCAAAAAAACGGCCGTTCCTGATTTTAAATATTATCATGGTATGGCCTGTCAAAAAAAGGAGGATATTTTAATGAAACTTCGTGAGAATTCAATGTACGCATTAGCAGTGCCTACAAGTATGGGTGTAAGGATTACACCGCCGGATGGACAGCCCGTGTACTGCAGCGATACTTTTAAAATGCAGGTTACAAGTGCGGAGTCCAATGTTGCAAGCATTCCGGCATATCTGGGCATGCGCGTAAAAATCTTGACAAACTTTGTCAAAGACAGCCCTATATCAAGGATGATAAAGGATAACCTTTCCAGCCGTCACATGGATTATGAAGGAAAGGATGTGCCTCAGGGCGGTCCGTGGGGTTACCGCCATCAATTCAACATCGCCGATAGCGGTTATGGCGTAAGAGGCCCAAGAGTTCACAACGATCGTGCAGGAGAGGTTGGAAGGATACTAAATGTTAAAGATTTTGATCTTGACAGAATCTTTAATAAAGAAGGCGTTCAGATACTGCACTTGTCAGGGCTTATAGCGGCTCTGTCGCCCCAAACAGGTGAATTCTGCGTTGAACTCGCGCGGGCTGCAAAAAAACACGGTACAAGGATTTCATTCGACTTGAATTACCGTGAGTCATTCTGGGAAGGCCGTAAGAAAGAGCTTAGGGACATGTTCACGGAAATAGCGGGGTTATCCGATATTTTAATGGGAAATGAAGAAGATTTCCAGCTCTGTTTTGGCATAGAAGGACCGGAAGCCGGGGGCAAGGATATAAAAAGCAAGATTGAAAACTTTAAGAAAATGATAGGTACGGTAAAAAAGACATTCTCAAACCCCGCGGTTTACGCTAATACACTTCGCCAGGTTATAAGCACAAACAGCCATCTATGGGGTGCAATAATGCTTGAGGGCGACAACTGGCATGTGGTCGAGCCGCGTGAGATTCATGTTCTTGATCGTATAGGCGGCGGAGATGGATTTGTTGGTGGCTTGCTGTATTCCATATTAAAAGGCTGGGAGTCTGAAAAATGGCTGCAATTTGCATGGGCATGCGGCGCGGCTGCTACGACATTTCTTACGGATTATGTACAGCCTGCCGATGAAGAACAGATATGGAGCATATGGCAGGGAAATGCCCGGGTAAAAAGATAGAAGGTTCACACTGATTTGGGTGGAAACCTGCGTGTATGAAAATATGTTGGGAGGATGTAAATATGAATAATAAATCTGATATAGGCTTAATTGGTCTGGCCGTAATGGGAGAAAACCTTGTAATGAACATGGAGAGTAAGGGCTATTCCGTATCGGTGTTCAATCGTACTGTCGAAAAAGTAAGCGCTTTCATTAATGGCCGGGCGAAAGGCAAAAATATTACCGGCACGTATTCACTGCAGGAATTTGTTGATTCATTAAAAAAACCGCGCAAAATAATGCTGATGGTTAAAGCCGGAAAACCGGTGGACGACTTTATCGATATGCTGATTCCGTATCTTGACAAAGGCGACATCATTATTGACGGAGGCAATTCACATTTCCCCGATACAATTCGCCGCACAAAATATGTCGAAGAAAAAGGTCTGTTATATATCGGTACAGGTGTTTCGGGCGGCGAAGAAGGCGCTCTTAAGGGGCCAAGCCTTATGCCCGGGGGTTCTCCTGATGCATGGCAGCATGTGAAACCTATCTTTCAGGCAATAGCCGCAAAGGTTGATGATGGTTCTCCATGCTGCGATTGGGTTGGCGAAAACGGAGCAGGGCATTTTGTGAAAATGGTCCATAATGGGATAGAGTACGGGGATATGCAGCTTATCTGCGAAGCATACCACATGATGAAGGTACTTCTTGGCATGACCCCGGATGAAATGCATGAAGTGTTTGATGAATGGAATAAAGGTGAGCTAAACAGCTACCTTATTGAAATTACACGCGATATACTGGCCTTTAAAGATGAGGACGGAAAGCCTATTATAGATAAAATTCTTGATACGGCGGGCCAGAAGGGAACAGGTAAATGGACAGCAATAGCGGCATTGGATGAAGGCGTACCGCTTACACTGATAGGGGAAGCCGTATTTTCCCGCTGCCTGTCGGCAATGAAGGAAGAAAGGGTTCAGGCGTCAAAAGTGCTTACGGGACCAGAGCCTAAGTTTACCGGAAACAGAGGCGAAATGATAGAAGACATCCGCAAAGCGCTGTACGCGTCAAAAATAGTGTCTTACGCCCAGGGCTATACGCTTATGCGGGCTGCCGCGAAAACATACGGCTGGAACCTGAATTACGGTGGCATAGCATTAATGTGGCGAGGCGGATGTATTATCAGATCGACATTCCTTGGGAAAATAAAAGAAGCCTATGACAAGAATCCAAACCTCGCAAACCTGCTTCTGGATCCTTTCTTTAAGCAAAAGGTTGAAAATGCCCAGGATAGCTGGAGAAAAGTAACTGCCGCGGCACTTACAAACGGAATCCCGGTTCCGGCGTTTACTTCGGCACTTTGTTATTTTGACGGGTTCAGAAGTGAACGGCTGCCAGCCAACCTTCTTCAGGCGCAAAGGGACTATTTCGGCGCTCACACTTATGAAAGGATTGACAGGCCGAGAGGGGAATTTTTCCATACAAACTGGACCGGCCGCGGAGGAAGCACCTCAGCTTCAACCTATACAGTATAACGATTATTTTAACGAGGCAGAAGGTGTCTCCTTCTTCGATAGGCTTAGGTGTAGTTTTAGCAGTACCAGGCGGAGAATATAAATCTCCCGCCTGGTTTAAATTGATTTGAAAGGAGAGGCCAATGAGAGATATATTCAAAATTGCGAAGGGTAAGGCAGGGGTTACGGATAGCGAAATAGAGAGTATCGTTGACGAGGTTGTTAAATGGCCGGGCAAACAGTTGAAAAAGATTTTGCTGCTGCCTCCCGATTTCACACGGATGCATTCTGGTGCAGGCAAAATATCAGCGATAATATATAAGAAGCTGAAGGACTCAGTACAGGTTGACGTAATGCCGGCATTAGGAACACATGAACCTATGACAAGGGAAGAGGCTGATGTCTTTTTCGAGGGGGTTGTCCCGTTTGACAATATAATTGCGCACCGCTGGAGAGATGACGTAGTTAAAATTGGGGAGGTCCCATCGGACTTTGTTCGGGAAGTATCCGAAGGACTTATCGACGAAGCGATGCCTGTTGAAGTAAATAAACGCCTTCTTGACAAGTCATATGATCTTATTCTTTCAATAGGCCAGGTGGTTCCGCATGAAGTTGTCGGAATGGCAAACTACTCTAAAAACGTGCTGGTGGGGTGCGGCGGAAAGGACACAATTAATAAAAGTCATATGCTTGGGGCCGTGTATGGCATGGAACGTCTGATGGGGAAAGATCATTCACCGGTAAGAAAAGTTTTTGATTATGCACAGAAGCATTACCTTGATCAGCTGCCGCTATCGTATATACTAACTGTAACCACTGTCAGCCAGGATAATGTGACGATCGAAGGGATTTTCGCCGGAAGCCGTAAAATGTTTGAAAAAGCTGTTGACCTTAGCCGGGAAAAGAATTTAAACATGATGGATAAACCGATAAAAAAAGCTGTGGTATATTTAGATCCCCGTGAATTTAAAAGCACATGGCTGGGAAATAAAGCGATTTACCGTACGCGAATGGCGATGGCCGACGGAGGCGAGCTGATTGTTCTTGCGCCCGGGATAAGAAAATTCGGCGAGGACGATGTTATTGACGGGTTAATAAGGAAATATGGATATAAAGGCAGGGAATACATTCTTGAGCAGTACAAAAAGAACAGGGATCTAAAAGAAAACCCGTCCGCCGCCGCACATTTAATCCACGGTTCGTCGGACGGCCGTTTTAATATTGTTTATGCCGTAAGCCATCTGACAAAAGATGAAGTTGAACAGGTTGGCTTCAAATATATGTCATATGAGGAAGCCGCGACGAAATACAAGCCCGAGGGTATTGCTGACGGATACTTTAAATCGGGGGATGATGAATGGTTTTATATTTCAAATCCCGCTCTCGGTCTGTGGACAGTATCGTAAAAACACCCGAATCACCCGCTGAGTTTACTGTCATTATTTCCGCGGGTCCTGCTTCGGGTGTTTCGTTTACTTGTTCGACAAAGCACATAACGACAACACGCTTTGGGTCCATTTTATTTCTGCTGAGAGGTCTCCATATCCCGGGCCGCTCATTAACCCGCTCCACATTTGCCTGTAAGCAGCAGGGCGCTGGAGCATGTCGCCCAGCGTAACCGAAAACACCCGAAT
>JAAYBO010000022.1 GCA_012730095.1 Clostridiaceae bacterium | reverse complement strand
TATTTGCATTCAACGGGTGGGTTTATGTACACCACATAACTGTATTGATCATATGGAAATGTTCCTGTGTATATTGTGTCCCAATTATTGCCGTCAGTTGAAACACGGATCTCAAAGTCTTTCGGTTTATGATTCGGATTAGTGTCAGGGTTATTCTTATTATGAGACAGATAAAACCTTATGCCGGTTAGCGTAACAGGAGTATCAAATTCACAGCGAACCCATTGCGGCTTGTTATTTGGCGAAACATCGGAATCCCATCTGCTGCTCTGTTTAATAACACCGTCAAAAAGTTTGGCCGCAGTGCTGTTACCCTTATGTGAGCTTGATTCCGGCTCCTGAATTAAATCGGGATCTGTAACACCGCTGTTATGATCCAGCTCCAGCGTATCATGATCCGTTGCGATCAGGTCTTCCATTCCGGTATTGTCTTCAAAATCTTCTTTTGTTTGCTCTTCATAGAAATAAGAAGGTTTCATCGGGATTGTTACAATAAGTGTCGTTCCTGTTTCTTCGAATTCCCCGTTCCATAGCTCATTTTTATCCGACAGGAAAGCGTCCCTGTTTATTGAAAGGTCATAGTCTTCATATCCTGAAACGTCCGTTATCTGAATGTTATATGTACCATCAGGCCACAATGCGCCGGAAAAATCCGCCGGCAGAAATTCCTGTTCAAAATCATCGGCTGTGAACTGTTTTTTATTGTATACGGTATAGGTTGCACTTTCAAGAAAAAGCTTCAAGGAGGCTTTTCCGCTCCCGGTTATAACAGAATTTGTATTTTTATCAATGAACTTAATTATCAGATGACACGCATTGGTTTTTTTCTCCATATGAAAATTTACATCGGTAATCTTATAATCCTCAACTTCAACATTGTTTCTTTTTATCCATCCGTCGGTTACGGTTTCTTTCGGGGATGGCATTAATTCCTCTTCCACCTTTGCCCGCACATTGTATGAACCCTCATCAAGGATTCCGAAAAGAGCTGTGCCGTTGTAATCGGTTAACATGGATTGACTTACAGGAGAAGTAATTTCAACATGAACGGAAGGCTCACCGATTGGCTGAGCACAGGAATCGAGTATCCATGCGCGTATATGGCCGTTCGCAATTATTGGTTCTTCCCCGTCACGGGTGACAATAGAATGCAGCTCGGCAAGGTTTTCCTTTTTATTTGTAAACGGATTAATTCCCTTTACAATAACGCGAACATTTTTATATGCAACGGGGTTAATAATTTCATTGTTTTCTTTTGCGGAACCCCAGCTTATTAAAGTTTCAACATCAAATTCCGCTCCGTTCAGTTCTATGTTTTCCTGTAATTGTGGTATGGTTCCGGACGGATTGCCATTTACAGTTCCTATGTCGGCGTAATCCATTGCACGTATTTTTTCCATTACACTCAATGAAAGGTTTCCGGCAGTTATTTTTGCCTGGTTGCTGTGTCCGCTTGTAGTCACAAATACCATAAGGGGCACCAGTGAAGCTGCGACAATAATGATAATTGAAAGCGCGATCATCATTTCAACAATAGAAAAACCGTTGTTTTTTTTGCATTTGCCGTATTTCACCATTAGCCCTCCCCTCATATTGTGTCAATTCGTTTCGCTCAGGGAGTCAGATTGATACTGAATTCCCAATGAAGATAATTAATTCCGTCTTCATTCATCGCCGAATTATTGAGGTCGACATCTCCAGAAGACATTGATAAATGTGATGTTTTTGCACTAAGCTTATTATCAGTTAAAATGGGCTTTTCTTTAAAGTGTTACCCGCAGCAGCTCTTCAAGCGAGCTTATACCCTGTTTTACTTTTCTTATCCCGTCCCGGCGCATTGTTATCATGCCGTTTTCGGTTGCATACTGGCCTATTTCGTTAGTGGAAGCCCCTGCAATAATCAGACGCTGCATTTTTTCATTAACCGAAAGAAATTCATATAATCCGATTCTACCTCTGTAACCGGTATTATTGCAGGAAATACAGCCGCGTGCATGATAAAGCTCAACTTCCTTATCTTCCGGTTCGGTGGGGAAATCAGGAACAGCCGCCAGCAGTTCATCCCGTGAAATTTTATGTACTTTTTTACATGTGGGGCAAAGCACCCGCATTAACCTCTGGGCGACAACCCCAACGAGCGCCGATGAGGTTAAATACCTCTCAATTCCCATATCTCCAAGCCTTGATATTGCTCCCGCCGCATCGTTCGTATGAAGAGTTGATAATACGAGGTGCCCTGTCAGTGCGGATTCGACCGCAATTTTCGCTGTTTCATAGTCACGTATTTCACCAACCATAATAATATCCGGATCATTTCTTAAAATTGCTCTTAATCCCGAAGCAAAAGTCATACCGGCTTTTGTGTTAATCTGAATCTGGTTAATTCCATCCATCCTTCGCTCAATGGGGTCTTCAAGGGTAATAATATTCTTTTCCGGTGAATTAAGCCGGGCAAGCGAAGCATACAGTGTGGTGCTTTTTCCGCTGCCTGTAGGTCCGGTTATTAATATGAATCCGTAAGGTCTTTTAATTGCCTGCTCGTATCCTTTAAGCTGGGATTCGGGAAAACCAAGCTCGCTTAATGTAATAAGGCGGCTGCTCCGGTTTAAAAGGCGCAAGGTCAGTTTTTCACCGTATGCCGACGGCAGCGAAGCAACACGAACATCAATGGTTTTTCCTTCAATACGAAGCGTAATCCGGCCGTCCTGAGGTATTCGCCGCTCGGCAATATCCATGTTTGCAAGCACCTTTATGCGTGATACAAGCGAAGCATGAATTCTGGCCGGCTGCTGCATTATTTCATGCAAAACGCCGTCGATTCTAAATCGTACCCTGGTATGCTTTTCCTGCGGCTCTATATGAACATCGCTGGCTTCGGAATTAACTGCCATATTAAGTATCTGGTTAGTCACTAAAACCGCAGGCTTGTCATCTTCAGGCTTTTCTTCGGTAATATCTATTTCTTCTCCGTTATCATCTTCCTGTTCAATATCCGAGCTTTCCTTTGTATATTTTTTAATGGCCGCTATAAGCTCCCTGTCTGGAACAACCACCGGCTGTATTTCATAGCCGGTTAAAATTCTTAAATCATCAATTGCTATTATATCGTTCGGGTTCATTAAAGCAACAAGCAGCCTGTCACCTTCAAATCCTATTGCCATAGCCTGGTATTTTATCGCAGTCTCCGGCGGAATTAAATTCATTGCGTTTATATCAACTAAATATGAATTCAAAGAATAATAAACGGAGCCTGATTTCTTTGCCATAGCATCGGCGACATCCTCCTGAGTACAGAAACCCATATCAACAAGGATTTGCCCAAGCTTACCCTTCTTCCCCTTCTCATTCATAAGCTTCTGATGTTCCAATGCCTGTTCAAGCTGTTCGGAAGTTATTTTACCAAGCTTTATTAACTGGTTCCCCAAAAAACCGCTTTTCCCCTTTAACAAAAAATACACCCTCTTATAAATTCTTAATTTTCACTTGTTAATGTCTTCAAAATACGCTGAGAACTATAAGCCGGCGATGAATGAAGACTGAATTAATTGTTTTTCCGGGTCAGGTAGAGTTCCCACCCGTCTTTACTGAGCGAAGCGAATTGACTGTCGCTGTTATTAAGCCGTTAATTAGAATAAAATGCATTTGCGAGGATGTCAATTTCAAGCAGTCCTTCATTAACGTATAATTCCAGTTCATCAATGCGTATAAGCCTATTGCCGTACATTATTTCCGACAGCAGATCCATAAATTCCGCATAGGAACCGACATATGAAATTTCAAGAGGCATCCAAATAAGCTCTTTTTCCTCCGAACGCTTTCCAAATTTAATCATTATCATCGGTATTCCGCTGTTATTGGCGCTTTGGTGCAGTTTCTTTATCAACCGTTCTTCGAAAGGCTGTCCGGGAATCAGCATACTTATTTCATTATATTGCTCTCTAAGAAACCCTTCGTTATTTTTCAGTTTTCTTAATTGAGCAAGCAGTGTCTTCTGTTGTAAAATTTCCTGCTGCACAGTCCTGATTTCAGCACGAAGAGCGCCGATATGGATAGCCTCGTTTATTGCCAAATAACCGGACAATACAAATAATATGGTAAATAATACAATTAAAACAACCTGTATGCTGTTATTCCTGCTCATCCGGCACCTCCCTGAATAATTTGAAAGGCTCTTCTCTTGTAATGCTTACGTCAAGCTCAAATCTTATCCCATTGTAATCGGAAGCTGTCTCGGATCTGGAATAGTTTAATTTAATATCGGAACATATCCCGGAGCTATTTAAGTTTTCCATCCAGCTGGCAACTTCATCGTGATCTGCTGCCGTACCCTGGATGTTTAATAAAGCGGTACCCTCAGAATAGTTCGCGCTTAATCCGGTAATCCTGATGTTTCCGGGTATATCGGTTACTATAAAATCAAACACTTCAAGCCAGTCAGGCTGTCCGTTTACTGCTTTTTCAACCAATTTATCCAGCTTATTAACATCATCGGAAAGCTCTTTTATTGGAAGCAAAGCGTTAATATCCGACCGAAGGAGCTCGCTTTCCGCTTTAAGAGCTTTTAATTCCGATTCGGGCATAATGGTTAATACGCTTACAATAACAAATATAAAAATTGCAACGCCGGCCGCAATCCCCATAGCAACAGTTGATATTCCAAGCTTCCTTGTTGACTTTTTGCGTGTTTTATATTCGTTCGGCAAAAGGCTGATATACTTCAAAGTGCTACACCTCCAGTCCGCGAATTGCAAGGCTTGTACAGATAGCAAAATCCGAAGTAAATGACGAGCCTTTATCCAGCCGGCTAAGGTTTATGCCCAGTTCGGAAGGAGATACGGCTTTGACATTGGTTTCGGTCAAATTCATCAGTTTATCAGAAATGCATTTTACTTTCGCAAGGCTTCCTGTAAGTATGATATTATTAAAAACGGCATCCGGATTTTGATTATGATAATATATAACCGAGGAACGGATTTCTCCGGCCAGAACATCACAAATTCCGTCCGCGACCTCATTTTCAAGACGTCCGGAGAAATTATTGCGAGCAGTTATTTCTTTTACATAGGGTGCCATATCGGATGGGTAATTAAATGTTCTTGCCATTCCCGGCTCGTTTTTGTTCATTATTACAATATTTACAAAATCATTCGTCAGGTTTACCACAGCAACAGGCAAATTTCTTATTTGCTCCGGCACAATACGTGAAACAGACAGCATTGATACTCCGATATCAAGAATATTAAGGCGCGCTGCCTGAAGTGAAGCAATAAAATCAAAAAGCATCTTTTTTTTACCGGCTACTAAAAGAACCTTTAAAAACGTCCCCTCATCATTAACGGTTTCGCCTATTACCGCATAGTCAAGCTCAACCTCGTCAAGCGGTATTGGAATGTACTCCTGTGACTGGAACCGGATCATGCCGTCCAGTTTATCTTCAGGTACTTTCGGGTAGTCGGCGAAGCGTACAATCACATCGTGATTGTTTACACCAAGGATAACATCCCTTGATTTTATGTTCTCGTTTGCCCAGAGCGCGGATAATGCGGCGCCAAGGCCGTATGTATCCAAAACCTTCCCATCCTGAACAATACCTTTATTCAAAGGCATTTTTGCAAAAGCAAGAGCATTTGGTCTATCGGCTTTTCCTTCAATATGTACCGCTCTTATTTCGGCAGAGTCAACCTCTATACCAACAACCGATTTTTTAAATATATCCATTCAGCACCTCACCTGATAAATACCTGACATTATAATCGCTAATAACCCGTAGAAGCCACGGAAGAAAAAATCGGCAGGTATAATGAAATAAGCATACCGCCTACCAATATTCCAATTATTATAAGCATAAGCGGTTCTATTATTGAAGACAGGCCTTTTGTTAAAATTGCCACCTCGTCTTCGTAGAATTGGGCAATTTTGTCCAAAAGCGAAGGCAGTCCTCCGGTTTTTTCACCAACGGAAATCATATGCGTAACCATTGGCGGAAAAACCCCGCTCTCTTCAAGCGGTGCGGCTATGCTCTTACCCTCTTCTATTCTCCTTGTGGCTTCCAATACCGCATCGGCAACAAGCATGCTTCCTGATGTGGGCCCTGCGCTTTGCATAGCCTGTACAACAGGAATTCCACCTTCCAGCAGGGTTGAAAGAGTTCTTGAAAAGCGGGCGACAACCGTTTTCTGTATCAGGCTTCCGAATACCGGCATTTTAAATTTTAACCTGTCCCATACCCTTTTTCCAAAATCGCTTTTTATAAAAATTAAAACCGCCGCCGTTATTGCCGACAATATCAATATCCATATATACCATTTTTCCTTAACTGAAGCCGACAGACTAAAAATAAACCTGGTTATTCCCGGAACATCGTTACCCGCAGGAATAAACTTTTCAAATACAGGAACAAGGAATAAAAGCATGGCTATAAAAACAATTAAGGCAAAACCTAAAAGCATCCGCGGATAAAAAGTTGCGGATTTTATATTATCCCTTAACTGTTTTTCTTTCTGAAGCTGTTCCGAAAGGCGTTCAAGGGTTGTTTCCATTATGCCGCCAAGCTCTCCGGAGTGTATCATTGAAACATAAAGGCCGGAGAAGATTTCCGGGTATGCTCCGAATGCATCGGTAAGGTTCATACCGCCTTCCACGTTTGCGGCGATATTTTCAAGCGCTTCCCTCATTGACGGATTATCGGCCTGGCTGCTTAACGTAAACAAAGCTCTTGTTATCGGTATTCCTGCAGAGATCATTGAAGACAGCTGCCTGCTGAACAAAGAAAGTTCCCCCAGGGTTACTTTCTTTTTACTGATAAATAAAGAGGACTTAACCTGTGTTTTACGTTCTTTAAGGTCAACAACCGAAAAACCCATGCTTTTTAGTCTCTCCAGTGAAGAAGAAATATTTTCGCCGTTTATCTGTCCGCGTATCAATTCGCCTTGTTTATTTATACATTCATAATCGTAAACAGCCATTTTAAATCCATCCTCTTTTACAATCAAAAACCGATTCTTAGCATCCTTTCCACTTCAATCCGATCAATGCAGTATTCCAAAGCCGTGCTCTTTGATATTTTCCCGTCAAGGCACAGTTTTGCCAATGCAAAGTCCATTGTTTGCATGCCGAGAGAGTGGCCTGTTTGTATAGCGCTGTATAATTGATGATCCTTGCCTTCCCGTATAAGGCTTCTTATTGCCGGGGTATCAACCATATACTCAACTGCGGCAATAAGTCCCTTCCCGTCAATTGACGGCACAAGCTGCTGGGATATTATTGCTTTCAATGAGCCTGAGAGCTGATGCCTTACCTGGTTTCTGCGATCACTGCTGAAAATGTCCACTATTCTTGATATAGTCAGCGGCGCGGTTTGCGTATGCAGTGTTGAAAACACAAGATGACCTGTTTCCGCGGCGGTCAGCGCTATTGAAACACTTTCAAGATCACGCATCTCCCCTATCAGAATAACATCGGGATCATGCCTTAACACATGCCTTAGCGCGGCATTGAAGGAATGTGTATCCATCCCTATCTCCCTCTGGCGTATTGTGGATTTTTGATGCCTGTGAAGAAACTCAATCGGGTCTTCCACAGTAACAATATTCATTGCATATTGTTTATTAATTAAGTCAATTAATGCGGCAAGCGTTGTTGATTTTCCGCTGCCGGTAGGCCCGGTAACCAGAACAAGACCTCTTGAAAGATCGCACAGTTTTTTTATTTCTTTTGGAAGCCCAAGCTTGTCAAACTGCGGTATGATAAAAGGTACCGCACGGAACGCGGCGGCCAGAGTTCCCCGCTGTTTCATTATATTGCCCCTGAACCTTGCAACCCCATGAATTGAATATGAAAAATCCAGCTCCCAATCATTATCAAGCTTTTTTTTCTGTTCTTCGCTTAAAATCGAAAAAACCAATTTTTCAACATCATCAGGCTTTAGTACGGAATAATCCATTTGGACAATTTCTCCGTTAATTCTAAGCGCCGGTTTGAAACCTGCTATCAGATGCAAATCCGAAGCTTTCATTTCTGCTGCCGCTTTTAGTAAATCTGTCATTGATGAAATTGAGTTCATTTGGTTTAATTCATGTCGCTCGTCCATAATAAAAGCCCTTTCTTTAATTAAGGTTTGACAGCGGATTATCAATGGATTCTACAACCTCTCGGATCAATTCCACATTCTCCGGAGTTTGCTCAACCCAAAGCACAAAATGTTGACTGCCTGCGTCCCTGGTTACATTATCGGTAACCGTAAAGCACTCTTTTGGAACACCTGTCAGGGCAATAATCAAATCACGCCTTTTTTCCAGACGTATTTTACCGCTTGGACTTTTCGAATAATCAACAATAACTTTAATTTTTTCACCCGGAACATCCAGTTTTTTAAGTATATTTTTCACATCATTAATCCTGTCGCTCGGACAGCTTACAAGCAGTTCCCTGCTGAACTGCGGATAATTTGGCAAAAATGCGTTTACATTTTCAATACCTATGAAATCAAGTTTCGCAGCGGCATCGGAAGCTCTTATATTCGTAAGGGTGAATATGAAGAAATTGATATCGTCACGGGAATACGAAGCGTCAAGGCGGTTAATCAGATCGTTCATTATGTTTATGTCTTCACGCTCGCCCCTCATCCATAAATTATAGCCGCTTGAATCTATAGAAATAACTTCAACCGGTACATCAATTCCGTTAATAAGCGGAATAAGCCGGTTTGTTGTTATATTCCTTAATTTTTTCGCTTCAATTTCAATTTTTGCTTCAGATTCTTCCGTCACTTGGTTTTGTGCGATATCAACACTTTTTATCAGGCTGTCTATGTCAGAAAGAGCTTTATCGTCACCGTCTATCCATATCGTATGGGGATTTACTTCAACCAAAACGGTTCGGCAGGGTATCCCAAGCTGAGCTATTAGTTCATTAACCAGCTGAGCCCTTATATGCTTCAGTTCTTTCGGCAACAGGCTGAGCTCTGCTTCAGGTTCCTGCGGATCTAAGTTTTCAGCCCTGTCAAGGACATATACAAGTTCCCGCATTTTTGTAAGCGCCTGAGGGGAACCCTGAGCCCAAATGCGCTTTTGGGTTGAATCCATTGTAATTTTCCTTATGGGGATTGCAAGCTTGTCCGCCTGCTTGCTTATTTCTTCGGCAGTAATATATGAAAGATCAAACTTTGTAATCGGAAGCATTGTATAGAAATTCACGTTTATTGTTTCATTCTTTCCTACAAGTATAATATTATCGTGCTCAATATAAGACATGTTAGCGGAAAATGTTAAAAGCTCAAGCGCTTTCATAGGGGATACGTCTTTAACCGAAATTGACAGCCTTACAGGCTCTTCGGTGTATATTATGCTTTTTTTCATTGTAACCGAAAGTGAGGTTAATATATCCCTTATGTCGGCATCCCTGATATCCATTGATACTGTCTGGCTGCTTTTTTTAGTTAACCCCTGCCCGTTAGGCTTTTTTATTTTTATAACTGTTCCTTCCGTCACCGGTTTCTTATCGGAAATATCGTTATATAATGCTATTTCCTCCGGATCCGCCCCATATAAATCCGCAATGGTTTTTAAGGTGTCTCCTGCTTTTACAGTATATAACACATAATCTTCGTAATTTTCCGAAGCCGCTGCCGGTGCTGAAAGAAGCATTAAGACGATAACAGCAGTAAGCGCGGTAATACGTAGTTTTTTCCTATTGTAAAGCATTCCGCGAGCCTCCTTTGTAACATATACCGCTATTTGTAATCCAGTATAAGTTCGTTTCCTTCTTTTGTTTTCAAAAGTACGCTTGTGGTATCTATCCTCTGTATTGTCCAATTGTCTTCAATAATGTCTCCGGCAGATACCACATAAGCCCTGTTTTCAGTTTCAATAATAGCCGTGCTTTTTTCATCATGCAGTGTTATTCCTTTAAGAGTAAGAGAATACCCACCCGAGATGAAGGGATCCCTTTTACCTGTATCGGATTCCGTGTCAGGTTTTTTTATACGCTCCATTTGCGGAAGTATCTCTACAGCCTGTCCGGAAATATCTGCTTGCGTAAGGTCATTTTGTTTACCGGAAACCGGCTTTGAGTCAGAACTTGAATAAAAAATGACAAGCGCAATAACAGCGACTACCAAAACGGGAAGCAGCACTGCCATTGATTTGTTTGTTTTAAAAAACTCCTGTAAAATGTTTTTTCTGCGACCTTTTATGCCTCTATCAGACATAGCATTTCAACCCCTGTACACATTTGCTTATTTGTTTTAAGCTGTTTTCCTCCGGTTGGATTGGCGGCATTCTCTATTTGTCAGCCCTGACTAAAACTAAAACCATTTAACGCACTTCAAACACTAAATGCGGTTATATTACTCATCGTCGTCCCCTTCATCTTCAACCGCCGCCGCCACCGGAAGATAAATCCTCCTCTGACTCCTCCTCTGACTCTGAATAATGATAATGCCCCGGCGCATCACAGCTTACTTTTCCATCCTCAATATCATATGTATATGTACCACCGCTTGGGCATGTTGGCGTGCCGTTTTTAAAATATTCGTTCAGATCATTAACATCATTAATACTTTTACCCGTGTTCATTGCATACTGCGAAGCCGCGCCTTCAATCATTCTCTGGTTCGCATGGCATGCGCCTCTTTCGGCTCTGTCGGTGGTTATGTTGTAAACCGGAATTGCTATGGCAACCAATACGCCTATTATTACCACAACAACCATTAGTTCTACAAGGGAAAAGCCTTTTTCGTTGTTTTTAAGCATTTTCAACATTTTTTTCAGCATTTTAATAACCTCCTGTATTAAAGATCTAAATATATTGTTTATTTCCTATATATACCCATTTTTCAACACTATGTAACATAAATGTTCATATATTATGTTAACATGAAAAAGATTATATACTAGTAAATCAACAAAAGCAATTGTTATTTTACAGGCTGCAAATTAAGCTCTTGCTTCCTATTGTACAATAGCATAATAAGTAAACAGCAGCATTCTATGATAGGATATGATAGGAATTTGCTTTTGCCATAATCAGAGTAACACATTAAAAATTGACCGTCAAGAACTCTAAGAAAAAATATATGCTCTGTGGCTCCGGCTTCGTTTACTCGCCTGTACAAGGTTCGATTCATCTGCACTTCGCCCATCAGTGTCTTTATACTGGTCGTCCTGCTGCCCTTATGCCTTAATGACGCTTTGTCCCTCGTCTTCTCAAGAATTTCATCTGCCTTTAGCAGATA
>JAAYBO010000192.1 GCA_012730095.1 Clostridiaceae bacterium | reverse complement strand
GCCGATGAAATGACCTCATACAACCGGCAGCTTGTGTCCGATGTCGGACAGATTGTAAGCGAGGTATCCTCAACAGTCCAAACTGTACAGAAACTTGCGGGCGCAATGGATACAAACATGCGCCAGCATACACGCGACCTTGAGATTTATCAGGAAAACTTTACCGCGGTTATGAATAAGCTAAGCAATGAGATAGACAAACTTGGCAGCCACGCAGCCCGTTCCTTTTCAGAAGCCCTTGCAGATAACAGTAATGAGCTTAACAGGAAAATGACAGAATCGATGGAAGAAAGTTTTAAAGGTATCATTAATCTTCTGGAGCAATTTCGCGAAAACCAGATACATTTTGCAAAAACAATTTCTTCCCTCCCTGATCAGGTTCTTACATACAACGAGGCAGCGGCTTCTAAAATTGATCGCATGCTGACGGCGTTTAAGGATAAGACCGGACAATAATATATTGATAAAAAGGAATTTATTTATTTGATAAAGCAGGAAAGGGGGAAGTTCCCTGATGAAAGCACGAAACAGAAATTTTAGAAGACCACAGGAGCAGGCTAATTTTTGGCCCTCTTTCACGGATGTTATGTCTACAATAGTACTGGTGCTTTTTTTCCTTATTTTTCTTGCGTATTTCCAGCAAATTTTTTCTGTTTCAATATGGAACGACAGGCTTGATAAAACCAAATCTGAACTTTTAGCAACGGAGGATCAGCTTAAACGAGCCGGGGATGAGCTTGATTTGAAAAAGCTTGAAATATCTGAAATGGAAGATGCGATACGCATAAAAGAACATGAAGCTGAAATGCTTATGGCCGAGGTTGAGCAGGGAAAAAGAGATCTGGCCATATCGATTGAAAAGCTGCTTGAGCAGGAAAAAATCATTGCGAACAGCAATCAGGAGCTTTCCGAATTGCGTGCAAAGCTTCAAAGCATTTCACTGCTTAGAGTAAATATTCTTAAAGAAGTAAAAGCTTCAATAGAAGATGAGATAGGTACGTCTACAACTCCCGATGGTGAACCTCTTGTTGCAATTGACAATAATGCGAACCTTGTAATAAACAACATGCTTTTATTTGCAAAAGGGAGCTCGGAAGTATCGATGGAAGGACATGCTCTATTAACACGTTTCGCGGCGGCATTTGAAAGAATCCTTGATGATCCTGATGTCCGCGAATGTATTGATTCAATTAACATTGAAGGGCATGCCGATTCAGATGGTTCATACCAAATGAATTATGATCTTTCGTGTGAACGCGCAACTGCTGTTATTAAAACAATGATGGAGAAAAACAGAACCCTCGAAAACAAATACGGTTCTTATTTCGCAGCCACAGGTTTTTCTGAATTTCGGCCCATAGACCCCGGACCTACGGAGGCTTCTAAAACCAAAAATCGGCGTATTCAAATTTCAATAACGATTAAGGATTCCCATGTACAGAACATTATCAAGGAATATCTTGATGAAACTCAGTAGGCTGTAATACAGGAGGTTGGATATGCTGGACAGGAAATTACAGCTTGATATACGCATTGTTAAATTCCAGGATTTAATTGGCCGAAAACCCGATAGACCTTTTGGATATTACGGACTTGGGGTTCAATATATGCTGTCCGGAAAACCTAATATGGCAGACAGGATGTTCACACAGGCTTTAAATATGAAACCCGGATATATGCCCGCAATACTTGGAAAGCTTGAAATTCTTTTAATGGAAAAAAAATTAGTTTCGGCTGTTAGGTTTTATCAAAAAAACAGCGATCTGTTCCGCAGGAAAAAGATTTATATAATCCGGGCTCAGAGAACAACAGGCAGCTTGTATGCTGGTAAGTTTTTTTACCATTATTTGAAAACAATACGATCGGTATTTGTTTTCAATGAGACTATCGGGGCTCTGCAGAGAATGTTTAACGCAGATCGCGATAACCCTGTTGTCAATCTTCTGCTTGCAATGTTCTTCCTGAAAGAAGACAAAGAAAATGAGCGGGCATTTATTTTATATAACCTGTGTGTTAATATGGAAGGTATACCGGATAAACTAAGGTGGGATCTTGTTAAGATTTTGTCGAAAAACAATCCCGATATTCTTAAAGACGAAAAAATAGCCGCTTTATTTTCAAGTATTCCGGAGGGCGTTTTGGGAAATCCTTACGCAAGCTTTATCCTTAAACAGTTTATTTTACTTAATGATATGGATAGAATCGACAGGGCTATTACTGAATTTCATAACAAGAATTACTCTCCGGATTCTAAAACAATGTGGCAATATATTGATTTTTGCCGGAAAAACGATATCTGGAATTCCACTGTGTTTACATGCTGTCAGAAACTTATTGAATACGGTTGGATTGACAGAACCGTAGCCGAAGCTGTAATTGAGCTAAAAAACAGAAAAATAACCGAACATACCCGCAGCATGGACAAAATTCTTTCCTTATACGGATACATATAACGTTTTTCCGCTGTTATAATATTTATTTTTTGAAAGGAGCATTTATTAATGCCGGCTGATGAAATAGGAATAAAAATTTTTTCAGGTAGCTCAAGTATTAATTTTGCTAAAAAAATGTGCAAACATCTGGGTACCGAAGTCGGTCAATCAAAAACCATTATATTTTCGGAAGGAAACACTTTTGTTCAGATACTTGAGAAGGTAAGAGACAAAGATGTTTACATTGTTCAAACCATTGGTCTTCACCCAAACGATGATTTTATGGAATTATTATTTTTAATTGACGCTTTTAATAGGGCCAGCACAGCTTCTGTGACCGCAATCATTCCATATTTCAGTTACGCGAAGGGTGACAAAAAGGACGAGCCTCGCGTTTCAATCCGTGCGAGGGTATGTGCGGATTGCCTTGAAATAACCGGAGTTGACAGGATTATCACAATGGATCTTCACAGCCCCCAGATTCAAGGGTTCTTTAAAAAACCTGTGGATCATTTATATGGGATGCCAACACTTTGTAAATATATAAAATCCAAAAAATTAGATAACCTCGTTGTTGTATCCCCCGATGCGGGCTTTGCGAAAAATGCCCGCAGTTATGCAAATCTTTTGCGTGCTTCGGTAGCAATAGGTGACAAAACACGCATGTGTCACGATGAAAAAGCCGAAATACTCAACATAATCGGCGATGTAAAAGGGAAAAATGCGGTTATAGTAGACGACTTTACAATATCATGCGGCACATTAATTGAAACTGCCCGTGCTTTGCGCAATAACGGAGCAAAAAAAGTAATAGCTTGTGTTTCCCACGCGCTGCTTGGTGACAAGGGCTTAAAGGCACTGGATGAAAGCGTAATAGAAGAATTGATTATTACAGATACTGTTGAAAATAAAAAGGCTTTTGCTCATCCAAAGGTAACAGTTATTTCGGTAGCAAAGCTTTTTGCGGATGCTGTCAGAATAATTCACAACAGAGAAAGCCTCAGCAATTTGTTTGACGCAATGATAACATGCGTTGATGAGGATGAGTGAAAAGACAGTTCTTTTATTTATTCAGCCTTAACTCCGGTGGAACCGAATCCGCCCCCGCGGTTCATTCCCAGTTCACTTACCGATTTTACTACCTTCAATTTCATTCTTGGTGTTCTTTGGAGTACAAGCTGTGCGATTCTATCGCCTTTTTGTATCCGATAGACACCTTTTTTATTTCCTCCGGAATATAGTGTATAGCATATGCTATTGTCTTTTACGGTACACAATTCGGATATGTTTGTAACAATAATGCCCAATTCATCCCTGTAACCGCTGTCAATCGTACCGGGAGAATTTGATATGCGCAGCGGTGTTTTTAATGAAATCCCGCTGCGGGGACGCACCTGTATTTCATATCCCTCAGGTATGGCAAATTTTAAGCCGGTGGGCACAACTACTGTCTCACCCTGCCTGACTATAACATCCTCCGCCGCACAAACATCCATTCCGGCATCCCACATATTTGCATACTGCGGTAAAGTTACGCCTTCCCGGCAAATTTCTACAGCGACCTCAACCTCTTTCATTGTGCACCTCTGTCTTTCATTTTCATTTACCGGCATCCTTACCGTTGCCGCCTATTTCTTCTTTTTCACATTCTGCGTCGGTTTTATCATCATTTTCAGGCGAGCCGTTATCCTTTTCATGTTTTACTTTTTCATCCCCGGTTCCGGTTTTTTTATGCTGATCCGGTTCCACCACTTCTTCTTCCACGGTTTCTTCGGCAGGCCTGTACTTGTACTTGTATACAATCTCTTTCTTCTTGCCGCCTTTTTCCTGGAACAAGCTTTTTATCCAGTCTATTATGTCAAGAATATTTTTTGCCTTCACTACAATATCTTTCTTTATCATTTCAGCGGCGTCCTTAGCCGAGTCGGAAATTTTACTTATATTTCCCATAACCTTTTGGATAGATTCCATCTCATCTTTTACAATCACGGTAACTTTCTCGACATTACCCGCTATTTCAGGCAATTTTTCAAGTGTACCGCTTATGTGCGAACTGTTTTTATCCAGTATCTTTTTTATATTTTTCAATATTCCCACCAGGTTAGCAACAGCAAGCAGCAGATAAAACAAAACACCCGTACCTAAAAGTACGAGAACAATTTTTATCAAATCTCCCCAGGTTACAACGAGATCCTCCATACTAAATTCCTCCTATTAATATTTACCGGTTTACGGCTGATAATATAAATGAATAAAACAAAGAATACTTTCAGAATACGGCTTGCATCATCAAATACACCCTTTGTCATTTTATGTTATGAAGCCTTGATTTTTGAGGGTTTTCACCTGTTGCCCTGTTATATGCACTCCTTACTTCGGAGAGTTCCGCTTCACGCTTTGTCAATTCAATAACCAGATTTCTGTTTTCCTCGTTTACAATCTGAAGCTGATGTGTTAGCTGCGCTTTCTCTTCCCTTAGTTCACTGATTGCTTTTTTCGCCTGTTCAATTTCTTTTTTCAGCATTTCGTTTGAATCCGATACCTTGAAGAACTCATCTGCAATATTCACAGCTGTGAGAACCGAAGCCATTGATGTGCTCAGTGTATGGTTGGCCTTCATAATTTCAACAGTTTTATTATCGACATACAATGCAACTTTTTGTATATATTCAGCTGACTCATTTCCTCGCAAGATGTATTCAATTCCCGCTATTCGTACTTGAACTTTATTTTTGCCGGTCAATTCAATCAGCTCCCTTTTTCATTCGTATAGAAACATTTATTTACCGTACGACAATTTTTCTGTCCTGTTATAGTAAATTTATCGGTCTTATCAGCAAATAACTTAAATAAAGCCTTTAAACTGCTAATGCTTACCACTTAAGTATATCACAGCTTAGGGCAATATCAAATTCTCACCCGCTAAATTTTACCTGCAGAAACGACGGCGGAAACTAAAAATAAAAAGCGGCATAGCCGCACTAATAAAAAAAATATATGTTTCATTAAAAACTTTTATTTACGAAAACATACTTTTCAACTTTCTTCTTTACCCTTTGAAGAGCATTGTCAATTGATTTTATAGGCTTTTTTACCTTTCGTGCAATTTCCACATAAGTTTTCCCATTAAGATACAGGGACAGGACCATCCATTCAAAAGGCGAAAGGATTTTCCACATTTTGTTTTCTATGCCGCTGAATTCTTCCTTTTTTATTATTAATTGCTCCGGATTAGACGCAACATCATCAGGGACAAGTTCGATATATGTTTTATCGGATTCTTCGTCAAATATTCTACGGTTAAGCGATATATACGAATTAAGGGGGATATGCTTCTGTCTGGTCGCATTCTTTACCGCAGTTATCATCTGCCTGGTAATGCATAATTCTGCGAATGTTTTAAAGGCCATGGCTTTATCAGGCTGATAATCGCGGATAGCTTTATAGAGTCCAATCATCCCTTCCTGAATTACATCCTCTCGATCGGCGCCAATAAGAAAATACGCTCTGGATTTTAGCTTTACCAAATTCTTGTATTTATGAATCAAAAAATCCGTAGCGTTTTTATCACCATGCCTGATTAACAAAATAACCTGCTCATCATCTAAATCTAAATATTCAGCAATATTTGATTGTGCTGCAGTTAACAAACCAAGCCCTCCTGAAGCCGTATTTATCCAATTGCACTGCGATGCTGTCCCCGCTAAAGTAAGAAATCGCGAAACTACCTCTTAGTAAGGATTCTACCAAAAAATTATATGCTATTGAATTTGCTCTGTCAAGGCAAAGGTTTTTTTCATCACGAGGCTTTTTGCCGTTATATAAATTTTAATTATGTTTAGCGCAGCAAACCGTTCAAGCTCAAGCCGAATCATGTCCTGTGCGTGCTTAATTGCATCTATAAGATTATATCCATATACCATCACAATATCCATATCAAGCACAAAACCATCGTCTGCTTTACTTAGTCTGAACCTTGTAATCTTATCCATCTCTTCCATCCCGGTAATAATATGATTTACCACTTGGTAAATAGCATAATCGGATATCGTATATTTCCCGTTATAGCTGAAAGGGGGACGGACGACAGACTTTTCTCCCATATGCTGAAAGTGTCCCTTTGCCTTTCGTTTAAAAATCTGCAGCGGATCCAGAAAAAAACCCGAGAAATCTTTTTTCAATTCAAGACTTGGAACAGGTATTACATGTTTACCCTGATCTGATCTGGTTTTAATAGCCTGTTTTATCTCAAATTCGGTAGCAACATCCCGAATATATATTTTTTCGCTTACTTTTCCAAGTTGAAGGTTTTTTGCTATCTTTTCCACCATTTCGTCGGAGGTGCCTAAAACAAGGAGCGCTTGCGGATTTTCATTCTTAATCGCTTCAGTGACCTTTTCGCGGTGCTGTTCTTCATAGAACAGCGCGGTTTTAATTGATCCGATCTTTGTAGGTGCTTTTTTAGCTGATTTCCCTGCAATAATCCGGCTCTGGTATATAAGCAGGCCGTCATCGATAATATAATCTATATTTCTCTCTTTTGCCACCCATAATGCCCTGTGGCTTTTTCCCGTTCCGCTGGGGCCGATAAACCCTACAACCCGCATATTATCCCTCCGTAATCTTAATACATAATGCTCTGACCTTAAAACAAAGGAAGAAAATAAAACGCCAGGATTCTTTAGTATAATAGATTATACCATATTTTCCGGGTAACACGGAGCAAAACTACTGCAGGAATTACTGTGTAAACAATAATTTGTGGATTCATACCGAATACACAGCAGGTAGTTCGGGTGTTATATGTATTTAAAGTATTAGCCGGGTAACAAAAAGCGGAGAACTCTTTATGTTTCTCCGCTTTTTTAAAAAATATGTCTTTGCAATATATTAGTTTACAATTGTCTTTTCGGTTTCCTTGTCAAACAGGTGCATAGTACTCATATCAAACGCTATCTTAATCTTGTCTCCGGGCTTTGTCGTTGATTTCGGATGCACGCGTGCTGTAAAGTTAATACCATTGATAACAAGATAAAGATATGTTTCGGAACCAAGCATTTCAGTAACTTCTACCTTTGCATCAACAATTGCGTTCGGCCATTTTTCAAGGTTGTAGGGTTCATCATGTGTATTTTCGGGACGTATTCCAAAAACAACTTCTTTTCCTACATAACCGGATTTTTCTATTATTTTTGCCTTATCAGGAGTTACTTCCAGTTTATCCTCACCGAACTTCAGGTACAGTTTTTCGTTTTCTTTTATAACTGTTACATTTGCAAAGTTCATTTGAGGGCTTCCAATAAACCCGGCAACAAACATATTCACAGGGTTGTCATATAGCTCTTGAGGACTGTCAATCTGCTGAATAAAACCATCTTTCATAACAACAATACGAGTACCCATCGTTAACGCCTCGGTTTGGTCATGGGTAACATAAATGAAGGTTGTCTGCAAATTCTGATGAAGTTTGCTTATTTCAGTTCTCATCTGAACTCTTAGTTTAGCATCAAGGTTAGAAAGAGGCTCGTCCATAAGGAATACCTTTGGTTCTCTAACGATTGCACGGCCTAAAGCGACACGCTGCCTCTGTCCGCCCGACAAAGCCTTCGGTTTTCTGTCAAGCAGATGCTCAATATCAAGAATTCTTGCAGCTTCATGTACTCTTCTTTTTATTTCATCTTTTGGTGTTTTTCTAAGTTTTAGTCCGAACGCCATATTGTCGAAAACTGTCATATGCGGGTACAGAGCATAATTCTGGAAAACCATTGCAATATCTCTGTCTTTCGGGGCAACATCATTCATTAGCTTGTCCCCTATGTACAGTTCACCCTCAGTGATTTCTTCAAGACCAGCGATCATTCTTAGTGTTGTAGTTTTTCCGCAGCCGGAAGGGCCAACGAGAATAATAAACTCCTTATCCTCGATGTCAATGCTGAAATCACTTACTGCAGTAACACCACCGGGAAAGGTTTTATAGACGCCTGATAATTTTACGCCTGCCATTTAATTCCCTCCTAAAAATAGATTTCTTTAAGACACACTATAACTTTAACACTATACAACCTTTGTTACTACTATTTTTTTAACCAAAAAAAATTTTTTTCTTTTAGTGACTTTGCATAATATGAATATGCTCCGGAGAGGCGAAAAATGGCTTTTTTCAAATGTTTCCACAAAGCAGACCAATAATTTACCGCTATTTTTTAAAAGTTTGTATGCTTTTTTCATAAGAAACTCTTCGATCAGTGTTGCATTTTTATACATCCGGATGTATAATTATGAATTAATACAAAACACGGAGGAAGGATCCGCAGATTTTAATATGCCTATAGAGGTGAGGTAAACCCTTGAACCTCATTATAGTTATACGGAGGGTTGATTTATGTTTAATGTTGTAGTTATTGGTGCAACGGGATATGTTGGAGCTGAAATTGTAAGGTTATTGCAATATCATCCTGAAATTAGCATAAGCTGCGCTGTTTCCCGAAGTTTTGCCGGCAAGCCTTATTCAAATATATATCCTAACCTGAAAAAAATATTTGACATGCCCTTAAGCACCGTTGATATGGATTTATTATGTGAAAAGGCGGATTTTTTTATTACCGCCCTTCCGCATGATGTGTCAAAGGATATAATACCAAAACTTATAAACGAGGGTAAAAGGGTTATAGATCACAGCGCACTTTTCCGGTTCAGAAAAAGGCAAACGTATGAACAATGGTACGGTACCGCGCATGGAATGGAGGATCTATTGGAAAATTCCGTATATGGGCTTCCCGAGTTTTACCGCGATAATATTTCACAGGCAAAGCTTGTCGCAAATCCGGGGTGTTATCCCACTTGTGCCATACTTGGAATTGCACCTCTTCTGGCCAATAAACTTGTTTATACAACAAATATTATTATCGATGCTGCATCGGGAATATCCGGAGCCGGAAGAAAATCCGATCTTGCTTATTCCTTTTGTGAAACCCATGAAAATTTTAAAGCATACGGCATTACAAACCACAGGCATACTCCTGAAATAGAGCAGGAACTTTCTCTTCTTACCGGCGAAGACATAATGATTTCCTTTACTCCACATTTATTGCCGATAAAAAGAGGGATTCTTACGACAAGCTATTTAAACCTCAAGGATAATAACCTCACTTCGGACAAATTATATGAGGTGTACAGCGAATATTACAAAAACGAATTTTTTGTACGGGTGCTTGAACCGGGAGTTTTTCCCGAAATAAAAAATGTGACGGGATCAAATTTTATAGATATAGGTGTTACTGTTGATAAGCGCCTGAATCGCGCGGTGATAGTGAGCGCCGTTGATAATCTTGGTAAAGGTGCCGCGGGACAGGCAATTCAATGCCTTAACCTTATGCTTGGAATAGATGAAAAAACCGGGCTTACCCAACCGGCGCTGTATCTTTAGGTTTTATATGACCGATAGAAAATTAACGAGGTGACTATATGAAAGATATCATTAAAAAAGCTGAAATATTAGTGGAAGCTCTTCCGTATATTCAGGCTTTAAACGGTAAAACAGTCGTAATCAAATACGGCGGTAATGCAATGGTTAATGAAAATTTAAAAAACTCTGTTATTGAGGACATCACCCTTCTTAAATATATAGGTGTGAATCCCGTTATAGTGCATGGCGGCGGTCCTGATATTTCCCACACGCTTAAAAAGCTTAACATTGAATCTGAATTTATTAACGGCCTGAGAAAAACTGACTTTGCAACAATGGAAGTTGCCCAAATGGTTCTTGTTGGAAAAACCAACAAGGAAATCGTTTCGATGATTAATCGGATAGGCGGCAAAGCTGTCGGGATATGCGGTATTGATGATAGTATGATTGAGTGCGAGAAACTTACCGCCGTGTCTGAACAGGGTGATCAGATAGATATGGGATATGTCGGAAATATCGTATCAATTAACCCGCATATGCTTGAAGTATTAGCCGGCGGCGGCTATATTCCGGTAGTCGCACCTATTGGAGTTGACAAAAACGGGCAAAGCTATAATATTAATGCCGATACTGTCGCCGGGGAGCTTGCATCGGCTTTAAAAGCAGAAAAACTAATACTTCTGACCGATGTAGAGGGTGTAAAGGTTTCATGGGAAACTGATAAGATCCTTCACGCGTTAACTGTTGACGAAGTAAAAAAACTTATAAAGGATAATGTTATAGTCGGAGGTATGATCCCAAAGGTTCTTAGCTGTATTAAAGCTCTTGAAAACGGCGTCGCCAGAACCCATATCATTGATGGAAGGATGCCCCACTGCATACTGCTTGAAATATTCACAAACAAAGGAATCGGTACAATGATTATGAAGGAAAAGGTACTGTATTACGAAAATGAAAAACTTTAAAGTTTCCATTGCCTTTAAAGCTGTAGCCGACATTTAAAGGCCCTCTCCAATGAGTGGGCCTTTTCGTATGCTCGTCAACCGGTAAAAATGATGTTATTTGTTTTTATCCAACCCCAACCGTATTACATTCCAGGACATTTTAGGTAATCTAACTGTTATTTTGCTGTCTTTATGCTCAATCTGTTCAAGTTTAACCGGAACAACTCTATCAGGGTTTGATTTGTCATTAACGGCTTTTTTATCATCATTTGCCAATGTTAAGGCTTCCTTTAGAACAAAACCGGGAAAACATCTCAGCTCGCAATCCACTTGCATCGAATCGTCCATACTGCGGTTAACTGCAAATATAGTCAATTCATTTCCATCCTCACTTAAAATCACAGCCGCGTCAAGATACGGCACGTCGGTAAAATCTTTGCTATCGTACTTCTCTGATTTTATTACAGGGTTTAGCACTATTCCCCTTCCGTAATTGGACGCGTGCATAAATGGATAGAATATAGTCTGCCGCCATGCCGCCCCGCCGTTTTCCGTCATAATAGGCGCAATCACGTTTACAAGCTGTGCAAGACAGGCAATTTTCACCCTGTCGGAATTTTTAAGAAGAGTTATCAGCATCAACCCGACCAAAACAGCATCTTCGAAATTATATATATCCTCAAGCTGCGGCGGTGCAATTGTCCACGGTTCCATTTTTCTATCCTGTTCGTTGGAATGGTACCACACATTCCATTCATCAAAAGATAGATTTATATTTTTCTTGCCGCGTTTTTTTGCTTTCACATAATCACAGGCGGCAACAACTCTCTTGATAAAGCTATCCATATCAAGGGTTCTTGCAAGATAATTAGGAGTATCATCATCTCTGTTTCCATAATATGTGTGCAGTGAAATATAATCAACATAGTCGTATGTATGTTCCAATACGGTCGTCTCCCAATGGGGGAATGTTGCCATACCGCTCCCGGAGCTGCCGCAGGCCACCAGTTCAATTGATGGATCAACCCATTTCATAACTTTTGCTGTTTCTGTTGCAATACGCCCATATTCCTCAGCTGTTTTCCCGCCGATTTGCCATGGGCCGTCCATTTCATTGCCGAGGCACCATACTTTTATGCCATGCGGATCCTTATACCCGTTTTTAATTCTCATATCGCTGTAAAAGCTTCCGCTTTTATGGTTGCAGTATTCCACCAAATTCCTGGCTTCATCCGGGCCGCGCGTACCAAGATTTACCGCAAGCATTGGTTCTGTTCCGGCCTTTCTGCACCAATCAACAAAATCATCGGTACCCACCTGGTTTGTTTCAATAGTCCTCCAAGCCAATTCAAGCTTTCTTGGGCGCAATTCCTTTGGCCCCACTCCGTCTTCCCAATTATATCCCGAAACAAAATTACCGCCGGGGTATCTGACAATTGGTACATTAAGCTCTTTAACAAGGTTAATAACATCCGCTCGAAAGCCCTTTTCATCGGCAGCAGGATGACCGGGTTCATAAATGCCTCCGTATACGGCACGTCCGAGGTGTTCAATAAAGGAACCAAACAGCCGCTCATCCGTTTTACTGATTACAAAATCCTTATCCAGAAGTATTTCCGGCTTTTTCATTTGGTTTTACCTCACTTTTTATTTTCTTAGAATATAAAATAACATAACGTATGCAATCACGCAACAGGGCAGTTTTGTTTGTGCCTGGTAAACGTGGGTAAAATCGCTGCTTTATTATCTGCTGGGATATTCTTATAAAAAAATTCAGAGAAAATAACTCTCTGAACTGTTAAATCATTTACCACCGCCTACACACTTTTGATGTCGCGTATAGGTGGTTCTTAAATTTTCCTTATTAAGACGTCATATCAATACCAAGGTGAAGAAAAACTATGTACAATAGTACAGATAAAAAATATTCACTAATACACTAATGGTGACCCATAGGGGATTCGAACCCCTGTTACCGCCGTGAAAGGGCGGTGTCTTAACCTCTTGACCAATGGGCCATTACTACATGAGAAATGAGAGGTTTGAAACTCCGGCTGTATTCAGACATGGCCATTGTTTCTCACTTCTCATTTCTCATTACAAACTGGTAGCGGCGAGTGGGGTCGAACCACCGACACTGCGGGTATGAACCGCATGCTCTGGCCAACTGAGCTACGCCGCCATAAAGCATCGTCTTGAAGACGCTTTATTATTTTAGCATGCACCCTGGTATTTCGTCAAGCAAATCGTAGTTATTTAATTTGACAATATTCAAATGTTTACTGTTTGAACTATTGTGCAATAAAGGAAGGCACATCAGAACAGTGACACTAAGGACTATTGTACAATAGTTCATATAATAACGTCTTAACAGCAACCGGTTAATCTTTCCGCTTCTTTAACAGCAGCATATGCATCTGCTGCATAGGCATCAGCACCTATTTCCACAGCAAAGTTTTGATCGACCGCGGCGCCGCCGACAATTATTTTTACCTGCAGGTTTTCACTTTTTACACGTTCGGCCACTATGCGCATTTCTTCCATTGTTGTAGTCATCAATGCGGAAAGCGCGATAATATCCGCGTCAACTTCCCTTACTTTATTGATTATTTCGTCGCAGGGAACATCTTTCCCGAGGTCGAATACTTCAAAGCCGTAATTTTTCAGCATTAACCCGACAATATTTTTTCCTATGTCGTGAATATCACCTTTCACAGTTGCAAGAATTATCCTGCCTTTTTTACCGGCCGCACTTTCGGTTTCCAAATAAGGCTGAAGAAAACTCATTGCCGACTTCATAGCTTCGGCACTCTGTATCAACTGCGGCAAAAAGTATTTCCCTTTTTGATACAGCTCACCAACATATGTTATCGCGGGAATCAAATAATTATCAACCAATTCCGCTGGAGGCGTTCCTTCATTTAGTGCAGCCTTAATACGGGAAATAACTTCTTCCCGACTGCCGTCGACAACCGCGTAATATAAAGGGTTATGTTGTTCTCCTGCAGTTTTTCCGTTATTGTTTTTACTATATGTCTTTATATATGCTATGCTGTTAATGTCTTTCGAAGTTAACGCGTCGGAAGCCCTTTTTATATGCATAAGCGCTTCCACTCCCGGGTTCATAATAGCGCATGACAAGCCGCATGACGCCGCCATTGCAAGAAACGCGGCATTAATCCAGGTTCGTTCCGGCAGTCCGAACGAAATGTTCGACAGACCCATTACAGTGTTGGCATAAAACTCCTCGTTACACCATTTTATTACCTTCAAAGCCTCTAAAGAACTGCTTTGGTTTGACGCGATAGTCATGAGCATGCCGTCTACAAGTATATCATCCTTTGTGTACCCGTATTGTTTTACTTTTTCATATACTTTTTTAATTATTTCTATTCTGTCTTCCGCTGTCTCGGGAACCCCATTGTCATCGAGAGGAAGAAGTATGAACGCTGCTCCGTATTTCGCGGCAACAGGAAGTATTTTATCCAGCTTGATCTGTTCACCGGATATGGAATTAATCAACGCTCTTCCAGGATAAATCCTGAGTGCCTGTTCCAAAGCCTTCGGCGAAGAGGAATCAAGGCACAGCGGTGTCTGTATCATTGTGCTTAAAGTTTTTGTTATCTCAAAAAGCATCGCTGCCTCGTCTATACCAGGAGCGCCCGCATTTACATCCAATATCTGTGCCCCTTCATCAACCTGATCCATCGCGTATTCAGTGACCAGATCCATTGAGCCTTTTCTCAGCTCATCCCTTAATCTTTTCTTACCGGTGGGATTAATACGCTCGCCAATTACACAAATCGGCGAAGTCCTTTCTATGGTAACGGTCTTTCTTGACGAAGACAGAATTAAAGTACTGCCTTCATTAACTATACCTTTGCCTTTCCTGCCTTTTGCTATTTTTGATACTTTTTCTATATAAGCCGGTGATGTTCCGCAGCATCCGCCGATAATGTTTACTCCCGCTTCGATAAAAGGCTGGGCAAAACCTGCAAACTCGTCGTCTCCCATATCAAAAACTGTAACACCGTTTACAAGTTTAGGCATACCAGCGTTTGGCTTTGCGACCAGCGGAACTTTTGCAAACGGTTTAAGTTTCTTTATTATCTCAAGCATTTGTTCAGGTCCTGTTGAACAATTGCAGCCCACGGCGTCCGCACCAAGGCTTTGAAGCGTGACAAGAGCTGTTAATGGGTCGGTTCCGTTTATTGTATGTCCTCCGCGCTCAAATGTCATGGTTACCATTACCGGCAGATCACAGGTTTCTTTCACCGCGAGAAGTGCAGCTCTGGCCTCCTGTATATCCATCATTGTTTCTATGACAAACAGGTCAACTCCTCCGTCAAGCAACCCGTTAACCTGTTCTTTATATACATCCACTATTTCTTCAAAGGTATAAGTACCGAAAGGCTCCATCAATTGACCGGTTGGAGCAATATCCCCCGCAACAAAAGCCCTGCTGCCCGCCGCCTTTTTTGACAGCTCCGCCAGCTCTTTATTTATACGGTATGCGTCTTCAACGCCGGATTCTTTTAGCTTCAGCCCGTTTCCACCAAGTGTACAGGTGTATATAATCTCTGATCCGCTTTCTATATATTCTTTTTGTATTTTTATAATGGTTTCGGGGTTTTGTAAAACCCATTTTTCGGGGCATACACCAATCGGCATCCCAGCCTTTTGAAGCTGCGTACCTGTAGCGCCGTCTAAAATTCGTATTTGCTCAAATGCCCATTCTCTAAATTCATTCTTTGTCATTTAAATCTCCTCCATTTTCTGTTTGAATTTCATTATATGGAGCGCCGATACCTGCTATTGCAGTTACCGATTTTCTGGGGATCAGTATATACTTCGGCGTGATTTGTATTCCCCATTCGCTTAATTCCAGTAAATCGTAAAATATTGATTGATTGGAAAGCTCAAAGTCTGAGTATCCGGGGCTGAAACGGCTGCTTGTAAGTATTTTCCCTCTTTGTATAAGCGGGCGCCTCAAATATGCCATAAGCCAATCAAGCCCCGCGTCTGTGATTACCGATGCAGCCGCATCATAAACAAGAGCTTTAGCCATCTCACCCGAATGCTGAAGGCGATTAATTTCGTTTTCGATAGCGATGCCCGCAGAAGACGCCATTAATACAGCCTCACGCGAATCCTGCAAAAATGTCGCAAGTGCGCCACTGTTAAAGGTTACTCCGCCGGAAAGCCTCACGCTGTCAGCACAGACACTCTCAATGCCAATTAGTCTGTAAATAAGAATTATATCACAAAACATTTCGGTTTCCGTAATCCATCTGTCTATTTGCTTTACCTGTTCCTGTTCAATAAGCGTGCTTGTTTTCATATAACCCAGGCGCGTATAGATCATGCTTTTTCTGTATGGCACCCGAATATGACGAAAAATTTTCACCTCTTTCATATACGCCTCCATACTGTTCCAGCCTGAATTCACCTTAATGCAGCGGAGAAATTATTCGGCAATTTAGGCACACCAGGCCGCATAGTCAGGCAGTGCGCCAGAGTGGAACAGCCAGCCCCGTTTTAACGAGGCTGTAGATTTAGGTTTATTTTACCACAGCGGTCTTTTTCTATCAAGTACATTTATCGTATCTTTATATTCATTCATATGGATAGAATCAACCATTAACTGATGTCACTGACATGTCAAGGATTATCCGCTGAAAAGCAAAAAAGCACAGGGAATCAAAACCTGTGCTTTTAAATTATGGGTAACCTATTGATCTGTAAAAAGTTTATTTCTCTTGTTTTTCGTTATCTGCGTTTTCCTTCTTTTCGCTGTTATCCTGTTCGGATTTCTGATCCTGTTTTTGCTTGCTTCTTGTCTTCTTTTTCACTTTGGCTTCCGGGTCATTTTCACCATTCTCTATTTCCTGTTTCTTTTCTGTTTCAATTTTTTCAGGAACATAACCTTCATTGAATATCTTTTCAAACTCATAGCCTTCAAGCCGTTCTTTCTCTAACAGCGCTTGGGCAACATCGTGGAGACGCTGCATGTTTTCGTTCAGTATTGTCTTGATTGTACTGTAGGCTTCATCTATAATTTTCTTTACTTCCGCATCAATCTTTGCCGACATTTTTTCACTGAAGTTTCTCAAGTGGCCATAGCTTTTCCCAAGAAATACTTCATCATTTTCATCACCGAAAAACATGTTTTCCAGGTCTTCGCTCATACCGTACTTTGTAATCATATTCCTGGCAATATTGTTTGCCTGTTTTAGATCACTGTAAGCACCGGTGCTTATTTCCCCAAGGACGAGTTCTTCCGCGGCTCGCCCGGCAAGAGCGATAATAATTTCTTCCATCAGCTGCGACTTTGTCCGGTATGACAAATCTTCCTCAGGCTTATGCGCGGTATAACCCCCCGCTCGCCCTGACGGTATTATTGACACTCTGTCCACTTTATTTGTTGTAGAAGCAATTTTTACGGCTATAGCATGCCCCGCTTCATGGTATGCGGTAAGTTTCTTCTCTTTTTCACTCATTACGCGGCTTTTCTTTTCAGGGCCCACAACAACTTTAAACGTAGCCTCTTTTATTTCATTCATTGTAATCTCTTTTTTCGATCTTCTGGCGGCTAACAGTGCGGATTCATTAAGCAGGTTTTCAAGATCCGCCCCCGTAAACCCAGGAGTGCTCTTAGCCAGGTCTTTTAAATCCACATCTTTGCCCAGAGGTTTTCCACGCGAATGAACTTTAAGTATTTCTTCACGGCCTTTAATATCCGGAAGGCCTACAACTACCCGCCTGTCAAAACGTCCCGGTCTTAAAAGCGCAGGGTCAAGAATATCCGGACGATTTGTCGCAGCAAGGATTATAACTCCTTCATTTATGCCAAAACCATCCATTTCAACCAGCAGCTGGTTGAGTGTCTGCTCTCTTTCATCATGGCCCCCTCCAAGTCCTGCACCTCTGTGTCGGCCAACCGCGTCAATTTCATCAATAAATACAATACACGGCGCGTTTTTTTTGGCCTGTTCGAACAAATCACGGACACGGGACGCCCCAACACCGACAAACATTTCTACAAAATCCGAACCGCTTATCGAGAAAAAAGGAACCCCGGCTTCTCCTGAAACGGCTTTTGCAAGAAGGGTTTTCCCTGTACCCGGAGGGCCTACCAAAAGAACACCTTTTGGAATCCTTGCACCAAGCTCAACAAATTTGCGCGGTTCTTTAAGAAACTCAACAATTTCCATAAGGTCTTCTTTTTCTTCGTCTGCTCCCGCAACATCATCGAATCTTACTTTAATCTTATCGTCTGATGCCATTCTTGCCCTGCTTTTGCCGAATGACATCACCCGGCTTCCTCCGCCTCCCTGTGACTGCTGTATAAAGAAAACCCAGAAAAGAATAAACAGCACCACAACAACAAGCGTCGGAAGTATTGTAAGCCACCACGGAGCTTTGGCTTCGGGCGGGAAATTTACATCATTTAAGTGTCCTTCTTCCATCGCCTCGTCAATTAATCGAGTAATATGTTCGGTGGATAAAAAACTTGTCCTGTATGTTACATTTTCTCTGAATTCACCGGAAGGGTTTTTTAAAACAACCTGGGCATCCAAGCCCTGAACCTGGATGCTTTTAATGTTTCCCGAATCCAATTCATGCTTAAACTGGCTGTATTTCATTGTCATTGGATTATTAAAATCGCTCCACATCGCAATTATAATCAATATTATAATAAACAAAATAATATAAAAGCTTATTCCCCGTAAATTTTTCAATAGGTTAACCTCCAATCAGCCATATACCTGCCCTGGTATGCTGATGCTAGTATTTTTCTCAAAAAACAGTTAAATTAAATATGTTTTACAAAAAACATAACCACATTTATTTCAAAGTATGAAAAGCACTAATGGCAATGTTTCCCTTACAGTATTCTACCTCGTTATATTAGCACACTTGCAAGTAAAACACAACGTTGTTTTCTGCCGAATGTTTCCGCTATTTTTATGTTTTTCTTTGTTACTGTTAAGGCATTGCTTTTCTAAATGCCGCGCATTAGTGTGAAAACCAAATACACAACATCTACATTTCCTCAATCACACAGACATCGGGCAGGTTTCTGTAATTTCCGGCATAATCAAGCCCGTAGCCTACAACAAACTTGTCCGGTATTTTAATGCCCGGATAATCCACTTTAATATCAACCTTTCTGCGTTCGGGTTTATCCAGTATAGCGGCAAGCTTAACACTTGCGCATCCTTTCGTATTAAACAGATCTTTAAGGTAATTTAAAGTCAGTCCGGTATCTATAATGTCTTCAACAATAAGAACATGTTTTCCGACTACATCGGTATCGACATCCTTGATTATTTTTACCACGCCCATTGATTCTGTGGAATTTCCGTAACTTGACACCGATATAAAATCAATAGCCACATTCATTCTGATCTTTCTGGCCAAATCCGACAGAAAGATAAAACCGCCTTTTAGAACGCCTACAAGAACAAGTTCTTTGCCTTCATAGTCTCTTGTGATAGCTTCGGCAAGCTCCACAGTCTTTTTTTCAAGCTGTTCTTTAGTAATTAAAACATTAATCTTCATTCTCGTTCCCCCATTTTTTGTCACAGTCGTACTCATTAATTTCAATATATAATATGTTTTTTGTAAACCTGGTTACTTTGTATTTTTCTGACGTTCTTAAACCCATAATCCATATTATTTCCCTTCCATCGGCAATTAAAAGCATTTCGTCTCTTTTAAGCTTTGGAACTTTCTGATCTATGAAAAAATCCTTCAGCTTCTTTTTGCCCGGGCCGCCGTAAGGTGCAAAAACATCGCCGGGTAACCGGTACCTTATATTTATTCCCTCTGTAATGGCGTCATAATCAAATAACTGCACAAGACTTTTTTCTCCACGCTTTTCAATTCTGTTAGAGGTTTTTTCATACTCATCCGCTGAATAAACGCGGAAATTAATCAAAATGTTTCTTTCCTTCAGTAAAATATCGGATGGAACCTTAACTTTTATAAACAAAGGAGCTATCTCCTTAATTTCTTTTTTTTTCACAACATAAACCCTATCATACTCGGCTTTGAAAATGATCCCGTTAGGAAAATCAATTGCTTTGTTTTTTCCTGTTTCCGCCGCTATTTCCAGTGCCGCTTTTACATGCTTTGATTCAAGGCCCTTCCGGCTTCCGGTAACAGCCTCCCATGCAATTCGTATAATCCTCCCGCTTATTGCACAGTCCAACCCTGTTAGTTTATTGCGATCTAATTCAATACTATGTTTCAACTTTGATATCACAATTTGTTTGTAGTTTTCTTCCGCCAATCTCTCTAAAAAATCCCTGTCAGCTTTAAGAATATCAGCCGTACGGACAAGGGAATGTGTTACAGGAATACCTGTTTGCTTTACTATCTGCGGAAATATAACGTTGCGAATCGCGTTTCTGATATGCACATTGCTTAAGTTGCTGCTATCTGTGCGATATTTTAGATTATTATACGAAAGGTATTCGTATATTTCGTTTTTTTCGGTATTTAAAAGCGGGCGTATTATATAACCTTGCACTGCTTCCATTCCACAAATTCCATTAAGGCCGCTTCCACGCAGCAGGTTTAAAAAAACGGTTTCGGCCTGATCTTCTTTATGATGAGCAACTGCAATATACTCAGCGTTAAGCTCATTTCTTATATCGTGGAACAAATCATAACGCAAAATCCGCCCGGCTTCTTCCAAAGAGCATCTTTTTTCCTTAGAATAAGTCTTTACGTCTCTGCGGTATGTTTTTAGGGGGATACCCCATTGTTCACAGATGTTTTGAACAAATTTTTCATCCTGCATTGATTCTTCAGCACGCAGCATATGATTCATGTGCACCGCGGCAACTGAAAACCCGTTAATCTTTCCTAAAGAATATAAAACATGAAGCAGGCATACAGAGTCGGCTCCGCCGGATACCCCGGTAAGCACAAGCGTTCCGGTTTTTAAAACATTATTCTCTGCCGCCCATGAATTAACTTTTTCCAAAAGCTTGTTTTTCATTATTTAATACACCCTTATATAATTAAGTAAGGGGGAAAAATTTTTCTCATATATTTTGAACCTGGTCAAAACGCTCTTTCAAGGTTCCTGAATTTCGTATACTGCGGAATCCATTGAAGCTCAATTGTTCCTATTGAACCATTTCTATGTTTTGCTATTATAACCTCGGTTATGTTTTTCTTCTCGCTGTCTTCGTGATAATAATCATCGCGGTAAAGGAATATAACCAAATCGGCATCCTGTTCGATTGCCCCTGATTCCCTTAAATCGGACAAAACAGGTCTGTGGTTTGCGGTCCTTAAATCTGGCGCACGGCTTAACTGGGACAGCGCTATAACAGGAACCTCAAGCTCTTTTGCCATTATTTTCAGTGACCGCGATATTTCTGATATTTCCTGCTGCCTGTTTTCTGTGCGCCTTCTGCCCTGCATCAGCTGCAAATAATCAATTATAATAAGCCCTAAGCCTCTTCTCATTTTTAACCGCCGGCATTTTGACATGATTTCCATCACACTAATTGCCGCGTTATCATCTATATATATCGGGGCTTTTGATAAAACTCCAACCGCGTTGGCAAGCTCTTTCCAATCCTCATCCTCAAGGTTGCCCTTTCTCATTTTTTCCATTTCAATCAAAACTTCAGACGAAATAACGCGGCTAACCAATTGCTCCTTGCTCATTTCAAGGCTGAAAACAGCAACCGGTATTTGCTTGTGAACAGCCGCATATGCGGCTGCGTTAAGTGCAAACGAAGTTTTCCCCATTGACGGCCTTGCTGCTACAAGAATCAGATCCGATTTCTGGAACCCTGCCGTCTTTTTGTCAAGGTCGTAAAAACCGCTTGGGATACCGGTAAATTCACCGGCACGATTGTATAATTCTTCAAGGTGTGAAAAAGTAATATCAAGAACATCGCTTATCGGAAGCAAGCCCGTTTGATTTCTATTCTGTACGATATCGTATATGTATTTCTCGGCATCGTTTAAAACATCAATGGCGTCTTCCGTTTCTTCATAACTTTTTTTTTGAATTTGAGTTGCGGCATAAATAAGTTTTCTTAACAGCGACTTGTCTTCAATTATTTCGGCATAATGCATCGCATTTGCCGTAGTAGGAACCGCTGTTGCCAGATTGGAAAGGTATTCATAATCTCCAACCTTATTAAGTGTCCCTCTTTTTGTCAACTGTTCTGAAACAGTTATAAGATCTACAGGTTTGCTCTGTTCATACAAATCAAGTATGGCCTCGAATATTTCCTTATGCTGTTCCAAATAAAAATCTTCACTTTTTAATAACCCGGTTATATCCGGTAACAGATCCCTGTCCAAAAGGAGAGAGCCAAGAACCGACTGCTCAGCTTCAGTGCTGTGCGGCGGTACTTTTTCCAGAATGCCCAAATCCATTAATGACACCCCTAATTTTAATTTTTCTTAAGAAAACTTAAACTACTCCTCTATAACATTAACTTTTATTACCGAGGAAACTCCTTTATACAGCTTTATTTCCACTTCGTGGACTCCAAGCGTTCTGATTGCTTCCGGCAGGTTGATTTTTCTTTTATCAACATTTATAGAAAAGTCTTTTTCAAGTTTATCTGCAATATCTTTGCCGGTTATCGAACCAAACAGTTTTCCGTTTTCTCCGGCCTTTGAGTAAAAAACAACAGTGACATCACTTAGCTTACCGGCTATTTTTTCCGCGTTTGCCAGTTCCCTTTCTTTTTTTGTATTTTCCGCATCACTTCGCATTTTCATTTCATTAATTGCGGTACTGTCCGCCATTACCGCAAGCCCTTTCGGAATTAAATAATTCCTCGCATACCCATCGTTGACATTAACCAGAGTATTTGCCTTACCAAGATTTTTAACATCCTGTTTCAATATTACTTTCATTTTCATCCCTCCGGTATATTTTATGCCCCATGGGGCTGATTTTCCGCAGAACGCACTCTTGCCAATTCCGATAAGTCCCCATAATATTTTTCAATTTCATTGTCATTAATGAGGCCAAGACGGATTTTTTTCGTTATATTCCTCTCCATGCTGTAATAATCAATGCCGAGACGTTTCCCTAAAAGATAACAGATAACAATCATATCCGATAGTGCATCGGCAGCGACCTCTCTTGTATCCTTTGGCACTGGATCTGCCAAATGCCTGTACAAAGTAGCAATATCCTCTAAAAGCTCACTTTTTAAGGTTTCAATAATGCGCAAATTTCTGGATATGTCCAGACTCCCACTCATAACACCACCGCTTTCTTCATTCGTTAAGAGTATTCCGGCTGTATGTCGCAATCGATAATGCTTGTCAGCCAAAAATATCGTGATTTGATTATATCATCGGTGGTATTCGTGCTTCCAATTTCCCGTTAAAGCTGCGTAAGAAACTATATTTAAATACAGCCTATAGATGACATCTATAGGCTGCTTTAATTTAATCCGTTGTATATGGCAAAAGTGCGATATGTCTTGCCCTTTTGATAGCAGTTGTCATCTGTCTTTGGTGTTTTGCACAATTTCCGCTTATCCTTCTGGGGAGAATTTTCCCCTTCTCTGAAAGGAATTTCCTTAGCTTGCCACTATCTTTATAATCAATGCTTTCTACCTTGTCAACACAAAATTGGCAGACTTTTCTTCTTGTTCTTCTTCTAAACGTTTTTCCGGATCTTCTATCGTTATTGATATCCTTGCTGTCCTTATCGCGTTTTTTTGCGTCCGACATGCTATATGCCTCCTTCAAAAATTTTTCAAAACTGTTTTTACACTATTCTTTATTTGGCACACTACAACTAAGATAATATACCATAATAGCATATTGGTGTCAAACGCTAATTTTTAAGCAGTTTGGGCCAATGTATAAACGTGAGCGGATTTTTTTTATGCAGTTAAATCTTAATTAATCATTTAATTTACAGCCAAAAAGATGAAAACGCTGTGCGT
>JAAYBO010000191.1 GCA_012730095.1 Clostridiaceae bacterium | reverse complement strand
GGGATATGGAGACCTCTATGTGAAAATAAATCATGATCTAAAGCGTGTTGTTGGTACGTGCTTTGTCGCACAAGTAAACGAAACATCCGAAGCAGGACCCGCGGAAATAATGTTCATACATTTGCTTTTAAACTATTGTACAATGAGCACCGTGCTGGAACTATTGTACAATAACGGAAACAAGGAGCTTCATTTGCAAGAGCTATACAGTTCAGCTCGGGCAAGTCGAAACTCGCAAAAATGCTTTGAAATATTTCTTGTATGAAGCATTTTTGCTCAAACAGTCGACTTGCTTATCCTCGCTCTGACTGTATATCTCTATGCTGCATTCCGCTATAGTTTCCTTATATTGTACAATAGTTCTTCAGGATTATGCGCTGAACAAGCAGGTAGTTTATTAGCAGTGAATAAAGTATAATTAACAAACAGGAGGGCGGTACAGTGAAGGCTGAACAAAAAGATTTTAAAAAGGTAATGGATACCGTGGCGAAAATCGAAGCGGAAGTTTCCCGCCATATGATAGGGCAGAATGAAGTTATCAGGCAGGTAATCATATGCATGCTTGCCGGCGGGAATATTTTACTTGAAGGCTTACCAGGGCTTGGCAAAACAAGGCTTGTAAATACATTAGGCGGAGTGACCGGCCTTAACTTTTCACGTATACAGTTTACTCCTGACCTTATGCCCGCCGATGTCACCGGGACAAATATCGTAACAAGAAACGAAGACGGGGAAGGCATGTTCCATTTTCAGCCCGGACCTATATTCAGCAATATTGTCCTCGCAGACGAGATAAACCGGGCAACACCGAAAACGCAAAGCGCATTGCTTCAGGCCATGCAGGAAGGCACGGTTACCGTTGCCGACACAACACATATTCTTCCGCGTCCCTTTTTTGTAATGGCAACGCAAAACCCTATCGAAATGGAAGGTACTTACCCTTTACCGGAAGCGCAAATGGACAGGTTTTTGTTCAAGCTGAATGTTCCGTTCCCCGGTTTTGACGAACTTAAAGGCATTATCCAACTTACAACCACAGGCAGTGAAGAGAAAATTGAGGCCGTAACGAATGCGGATGAGATCACTAATATACAGAATATTGCGCGGGAAATCCCGATAGCGGAACCTGTTCTGGATTACGCATTAAGGATTGTAATGGCCACTCACCCCGAACAGGAAGGTTCACCCCATATTACGAAAAAATACGTTCATTACGGATCAAGCCCCAGAGGAGCCCAGGCAGTAGTTTCTACCGCAAGAATCAGAGCTTTGCTGAGCGGAAGATATAATGTATCATTTGAAGATATTCAAAGCGTTGCTTTCCCGTCGCTAAGACACAGAATATTCCTGAATTTTGACGCCGTATCCGATGAAGTTACTCCGGACGCGTTAATTGAAGAAATACTAAAGGAAGTGAAAACGTATCCGTGAAAATAATAGATAATGATACACTGAAAAAAATACAAAGGCTTGCTATTAAGACCGGCCTAAAGCTTGAAGGCCAGGCAGCGGGGAACAGGAAATCGTTAAGCAAGGGTTCTTCGGTTGAGTTCTCCGACTTCAGGGAGTACACTGCCGGAGACGATTTCAGGCGTATTGACTGGAATGCTTACGGGCGGTTCGACAAATTATTTGTTAAACTGTTTATGGAAGAACGGGAAGCACCGGTACGGATTTTCCTTGACACAAGCCTTTCGATGAATTATGGCCAGCCTGATAAAAATACCGCTGCAAAGCGTCTTGCCGCGGCTTTAGCCTATATCAGCGTTAATACCTATGACAGGGTTTATATTAACCCGTGGAACAGCATGATGCAGGGAACATTCGGGCCTTACAGCACGCCGTCTTCATTCGCGAAAGCGGTAAATACTCTTGAAATAATTGAAAACGGCGGAAAAAGTAATTTCACTGAAGCTGTCGCAAAAATGGAATGGAAGACCGGACGGGGAATAAGCATAGTAATCACAGATGGCCTTGTTGAAGGCGGGCTTGAAGAAGGTTTGAAATATCTCAAATACATGAAACAGGATGTTTATCTTTGCCAAATTCTATCCCCGCAGGAATTAGCGCCGGATATTGACGGGGCGCTTGAGCTGGTTGATATTGAAACGAATGATATAATCGAAGTGACGGTGTCGGGAGAATTGTTTGATATGTATGAAAAATTGCTTAAGCAGTTTTTGAATAATATAAAGCAGCAGTGCAAAAAATTCGGAATCCATTACGCATTACTTCCTTCCGACATGGCTCTTGAGGAAATGGTTTTGAAGGTGGCAAGCTGACAGCGCCCGCTTTTGTTCCTCTTTGAAATACCGGAATATATTAAAGGATGTGACAGCAGTTGACGTTTGTAACTCCATGGGGGTTAATCGGGCTTATAGCCGTTCCGCTGATAATTATATTATATATAATGAAACAAAAAAGGGAAAAGGTTATTGTTTCGAGCCATGTCCTGTGGCAGAAGGTTCTTCGGGACATGCAGGCCGCGACACCGTGGCAGAAGCTTCGAAAAAACCTTTTAATGTTTCTGCAGCTTCTTTGCGCGGTATTAATTGTGCTGGCGCTGGCCGGCATGGCTTTGGAGTCCGGAACTCATACGTCGCAGCCGGTTATTATAGCGATAGATTCTTCTCTTAGCATGTCGTCAACAGATGTAAAGCCGACGAGGTTAGATGCGGCAAAAAAAGATGCGCAAAAGTATGCCGCGGAGCTTCCGCCGGGAACCCCGGTGACTGTTGTCAGTCTAAGACGCGAGCCTGATGTGCTGTTATATGAATCGGATTCCGACAACGAAATAAGAACAAGTATACAATCGATAGAGCAGACCAAAACTTATACGGATATCCGCCGTGCTGAGGAACTGCTTCTGTCGCTTAAAAACAGGCATCCGGACGCATTGATCGTCCTGTTTTCAGATATGCCGATACGTGTCGGAAACGAAGAGATACAATTTTCAAATTATAAAAAGCAAAATGACAATATTGCAGTTGTTCGTTTTACACATGCCTTCAGTAAAGACGGAATTACCGCAATGAGTATATTACGAAACCAGGGGGACAACGACAGCGAGGTATCGGTCAGCCTTTATGGGGACGACAGTTTCCTTGATTCACAGCTTGTGACGGTGCCGGAAAACGGGACACGAACGGTTTGGTGGAGCAATGTGCCTTCGTCTGTTAAAACTCTTCACTGTGTGATTGATACCGAAGATATACTTACTGAGGACAACCACGCGTATGACACGGTTTTTGAAGGAAAGCCCGTGAAGGTTCTGCTTGTGACACACGGCAACTATTTTCTTGAAAAAATCTTTTCGATTATTGAAGGAATTGAGTTTACGCGTACATTACCGGATGAACTTATCGAATATAAAGATCACGATTTATATATTCTTGACGGTGTTGTCCCCGATAAACTTCCCGAGGACGGAAATGTAGTCATTTTCAATCCTGTTCCGAATGACTATTTCGCTGTCGGCGGTTGGATGGATACACCGGTAATTGAGCCTTCGGGACATGTGATATTTAAACATCTTGAAAACCCCGGATTTTCAGTCGGAAGGACAAGGATTATAGAAAAGCCGGATTGGGCCGAACCGGTGATTGAATATAACGGTAATCCGGTAATATTTGAGGGATTGATAAATAACACCAGGTTACTGGTGTTCGGGTTTAATATTTACGAAACCGATCTTCCGATTAGGACCGAATTTCCCGTTATAATTTCGAATATATTGTCGGAATATTCTCCGGCAAGCGGTACAAGAATTTCAGGTATTACTGCCGGAGAGCCGATACGGTTTATGCTGCAGCCGGGAACAATAAAAGCAAATGTTATAACGCCGGACGGACGGAATATTGAAATAGCTCCGCCGGTTCCTCCGCAGCCGTTTATACAGACGGAAGAACCGGGGATTTATAAGGTTTTGCAGGATAATTCGCTGCATATCAACGAAAGCGTTTTTGTCGTGAATCTCCCGGATGAGTGGCAGGCGGAGAGTATTGAATCGGCAGCCGGGGGAGCGGGCGGTGAAGAGGGAATTATTATACCTTTCAGGAAAAATGTGCGGCTTTTCAATCTCCCAATTATTTGCGCGGCTTTATTAATACTGATTGTAGAATGGTGGTACTATGCAAATCGGCGTTACGCTTGAACATCCTTGGATATTAGCGCTGTTTCCCGTGTTTGTTGCTTATGTAATATTAACGGGAAAGCGGATCAAACATATGCCTTTACTTAAAAAGAGAATCGCACAGGTTTTGCGTATAGTTCTTATGCTTACGCTTACTCTCGCTGCTGCGTCTCCTTCAATTCAAACAAAGGCGGGAACAACCACTACAATCTTTGCCGCCGATATTTCAGACAGTAATAAAAAAAGCATGAACGAGATTGAACGCTTTATAGATGAGGCTATGAAAAACGCTGGGAAAAATGACTTAACAGGCCTTATATCTTTTGCCGCCGAATCAAGGGTTTTAAAAATGCCATCGAAAGAAGACACTGTTGTATCAATTAACAGCAGGATTAAATCCGATTCAACCGATATTGAAAAGGCTATTGTTCTTGCCCGTTCAATAATGCCTGACAACACCGCAAAACGGGTTGTACTTTTAACGGATGGGAAGGAAACATCGGGTAATGCGATTGAAACGGCAAGTCTTATGAACAGGATAGGGTATACCGTTGATGTTGTACCTTTTGAGCAAGTCTACGGTGCGGAAGTGCAGATTGACGAGTTCACAGCGCCCAAACAGGTGAACGCGGGAGAACACTTTGACATATCGGTGAAAATATCAAGCAGCACCGATACAAAAGCAACGGTGCGCCTGTTTGCAAACCGTACGCTTACAGCCGAAAAGGAAGTTGATATATACAAAGGCGCAAATCTGTTCACCTTCGGCGATAAGGTTCAGCAGGGAGGTATTGTAACTTATACCGCAGAGGTTGTCACGCATGACGACACGGTTTTACAGAACAACCGGCTTTCAGCTTT
>JAAYBO010000190.1 GCA_012730095.1 Clostridiaceae bacterium | reverse complement strand
GGGGACAGGCTTGGAAATAAAACCGAAAACATTCAGCTTTATCGTGATATGAACAAAACATTTAAAACAAACCTTGGAACATGGTCTTACTATATTATTACTTCCGATCTTGATTTCGAAAGGTACTTCGGGGAAAAAGCAAACAAGAAAAGGAAGCTCTATAATGGCGGAATTATGTGCTATTTGTATCAGTATTACAGGTCCAAACCTCCAAAAAGGAACTCAAACTCCGATGAAACCGTAAATCCCAGTGGATGCCGGTAAAGTTAGTATATACACCTGCCAATGTTTTAGTTTGCAAAAAACAAAAACCCCTTGGAGGGGGTCTTTTGTTAATAGCCGATAACTGGCTCCGACGGCGTGTCGCCCGGATCTGTTGAAGGCTGTCCGGAATCAGGAGCGGCGGATTCGGGAGCACTGTCGTGTGTGTTAAACCGGTTGTGGATTGTACAGTATTCGCCTTCATATATTCCATACTTCCAATCTTCCGGGTATGGATCTCCCGGAAATTCCGGTTTATACTCTTTAGGCCGTAGTATAAATACCTGTTCTTTTGTTAACTCAAGCGGGCAGAACTCATTGGCGAGCATTGGTCTTCCGTGTTCGTCTTTGCAAACCGTACAAACCCTTGCCTTGTAATGTACATCACAGTTATCACCGTAATCTGGTTCCGTCCCTTCAATAAAATACATTTCCTGAATACGTGAACCCCTTGGATCTTGTTTGCATATATCGGTAGGCAAAAGCCCAGAATCAAGACATATCTCTCTCTTAACAACCTTCGCCGGTATGGTATCGAAGAATTCCACAGGCTCAAGATCCTCATGTATTTTATTCATTACAGCGTTCCATATTTTTAAAGCATTTGTGTATTCGGTGCTTTTCAGTGAAATGGGTACCTCTCTGTTATCATAACCGTACCAGGTTGCGCCGACATAATAAGGCGTGCCGCCGCAGAACCATTTATCAAGGTTTTTGTCGGAGGTTCCGGTTTTTCCCGCCGTGGGTATAGGTACACCGTTTTTGTTTTTCACGCCGTATCCGGCGGCGGTACCTCTCTGTACAACCTGCTGAAGCAAGTAATTCATAATAAATGTTGTTTGCTCCGAATAAACTTTCCTTCCTTCAGGTTTTTTCTCAAGTATCGTGTTGCCTTCATGATCCTCAATCAGAGTATAAAAATACGGTTCCCAGTACATGCCCTTATATGTGAATACCGAATATGCTGTCGCCATCTGAAGAGGGCTCATTCGGTTAGTAAAGCCTCCCATTGATATGGCGACCTTGCCGTTGTCTTCCCAGCGGGGAAGCCCAACCCTTTCAAGATAAGTAAGGCCGGTGTTAAATCCGGTAAAATCGCGCAGTATAAGGGCCGCAACGACATTACGGGATTTTACGAGCCCTTCCATCGCCGTTGTAAGGCCGAAATTTGTGTTTTCGACATTTTTAGGATATATTTGCTGGCGCTCCTTTTCGGGGATTGACAGATCGTTGATTCTCATATGCTGAGGTACATCGTCAACAAGAGTAGCCATTGTTATGCGTCCGGTTTCTATACCGGGCCCGTATACAATAAGCGGCTTTATACTTGAACCGGGAGAGCGTTCCATCTGTGTAGCCCGGTTGAATACGCTTCCCATTTTTTCGCCGTAGCCGCCGTATAAGCCGCAGACCGCGCCGGTTTGCGGATCAAGCACAACCATAGCCGATTGAGGAATTTCGCCTCTGCGCTCCGCCTCTTCATTTACTTTTGGAAAATATGTCTCTTCGACTTCCTTATCCATATATACATAATCAAGTGCATTCTGAACCTTCGGAACAAGGGTGGTGTATATCTTAAGGCCCGAATTGTAAATCATATCCTCGGCGGTCTGGATGCTGACACCCTTGTATTCGGTCAAATCCTTCATTACCTGTTTTATAACTTCATCGACAAAATACGTTTGAATACTGGTTTTTGTAACTTTCCCCGCACCGGGGTTAAAATTGAAATCAATTTCCTCCTGGATAGCTTGCTCGTATTCCTGCTGTGTGATCATTTCCTGTTCAAGCATTAGCTTAAGGATCATATGAGCTCTTTCGATATTTTTTTCTCTGTTTTTTTCGGTATGCGGCATATATATATCAGGATACTGCGTAATACTCGCCATACTGGCGCACTCGGCAAGCGACAATTCGCGTACATCTTTCCCGTAGTAGGCCTGTGCGGCAGTCTCAACTCCGTAAAATGTTCCGCCTAAAGGTACGGTGTTAAGATAGCGCGTTAATATGTCTTCCTTTGACAGGCCTTCGCGCTCAAGTTTTAAAGCCTGCCATACCTCCTGAATCTTGCGTTTCGGTGTAACATCCATTTTTCCGGTAAGGTTTTTCACCATCTGCTGTGTTATTGTGCTTCCGCCTTCAATTTGGCCTTCGCCGGTCAGTGTAGTGCGGGCCGATACATAGGCCGATTTAAGGAACCTTCGAAAATCCACGCCCTTATGCTCCCAGAAACGTTTATCTTCAACTGCGATAAACGCGTTCATGAGGTTTTTCGGTATTTCCACATAGTCAATCCATACCCTGTTTTCATTTCGCTTAAGCTCGGCAAGGACATTCCCTTCAACATCATAAATAAATGTATTGTATTTGGTTATCTGTAAATCGGTGGCATTAAGCTCAGGTGTCGTTTGTATATAGCCATATACGAGTCCTGTTCCAAGGCCGGCTCCGATAAAGCCAAACATAATAAAAATTATCAGTATTAATTTTACTGCCCCCCACAAAACGCGAAGCGCATAAAGGAGAGCAGAAATAACAGGAGGCCTTTTTTTCGGGCTCGCCACGTCCGGTCTAACCTTTTTTTCTTTTTTAAATTTTATTTTTTTTATTTTTTCCTTTTTAGGTTTTCCGTTTTCGGATTTTTTCTTTATAAAGCGAAACAGTTTCACATAATCCTCCTCCTGGAAAGGAATATTAAAGGCCTGAATAGTATCGCTTGCATTAAAACCGATCATATTATAACATAAAAACCAACTCATAAAAGTTTTTTTTCTATTACGCTGGAACTTTGGGGAATAATTCACTATAATGATTTTAACCCGGCAGAAACTTAACGTGACAGCAATATTGTCACTTAATCCTACAGAGAACCGACTTCTTAAATATTAAGGAACAAACGAAAGGGTGAAGAAAATTGGAGAAAATAAATGTTTATGATGTTCTTAAAGAACGGGGTTTTATAGCCCAGGTAACGCATGAAGAAAAAATAAGGGAAATTCTTGGGCGGGACGGTGTAACTTTTTATATAGGGTTTGATCCGACCGCGGACAGTCTTCACGTAGGCCACTTTCTCCAGTTAATTGTTATGTCGCATATGCAAAGAGCCGGCCACAGGCCGATAGCGATACTGGGAGGCGGAACCGCAATGGTTGGCGATCCTACTGGGAAAACAGACATGCGTAAGATGCTTACGCAGGAAGAAATAATGTACAACGCGGAGCAGTTCAAGAAGCAGATGCGAAACCTTATTGACTTCAGTGAGGGTAAAGCGCTGATGCTAAATAACGCGGACTGGCTGTTAGGTTTAAATTATATAGAGTTTCTCAGGGATATCGGGGTCCATTTCACAGTGAACAGGATGCTTGCGGCGGAATGCTTTAAATCGCGTTATGAAAAAGGTCTTTCATTTATCGAGTTTAATTATATGCTTATGCAGAGCTACGATTTTTTGAGATTGTACCGTGACTACGATTGTATACTGCAGCTTGGCGGTGATGACCAATGGAGCAATATACTCGGCGGCATTGATCTTGTGCGCCGTGTTGAAGCAAAAGAAGTATACGGCATGACCTTCGAACTTCTTACAACAAGCGAAGGCAATAAAATGGGTAAAACCGAGAAAGGGGCGGTTTGGCTTGATCCTATGAAAACTCCTCCTTACGAGTTTTACCAATACTGGCGAAACGTGCATGATGACGATGTAATAAAATGCCTGAAGCTTTTAACATTTATACCTATGGAGCAGATTAACCGGTTTGCTTTGCTTAAGGATGAAAAAATAAATGAGGCAAAAGAAACACTTGCATATGAGGTGACAAAAATCGTCCACGGTAAAGATGAAGCCGAGAAAGCCCGGCAGGCGGCGAAAGCTTTGTTCGCAGGAGGGGGCAGCTCTGATAATGTACCTTCCACTGAGATTTCAGAAGATGAATTAGGTGAAGGAATAGCAGTTCTGGAATTATTAATACGTACGGGGTTAGTTCCGTCGAAAGGTGAAGGGCGCAGGCTGATACGGCAGGGAGGAATTTATATCGACGGAGAGCGTGTCGATGATTCGGAGCTTATTATTACACAGGGTTTTTTCAAAAATGGTGAATTATTGATTCGAAAGGGTAAAAAGGCTTATAATAGAGTTGTGCTTGGACAGTAAAATAATGAAGGAAATTTTGCGTTTCAGGGACATGCCTATAAAAAATTACGGAGTTGGTTATGAAAATAAAGGCAGGCGAAATTATTAGGGCTAAACGCGAAGAGAAGAATATTCCATTGGTTTCTTTTGCGAAGGAACTGAATATTTCACCCGGGTATTTGTCACAGCTTGAAAACGGCGTTAAAACAAACCCGAACCTGGACATACTTATGAGCATAACACAAAAGCTTGATATCGATCTTGAGATGCTTTTAGGTGTTGAAAGCAGCGAAGAAAACTACCTTGTAAAAATTCCGTCACTGTTAAAGCTTGTGCTTGCCAGGGAAAGAAACAGCCGTGTACTGAGTGATCCGGATATTTTAAGAAAATACTGCAAGCTTGCCGAGAAGATTTTTGACACCAAATATTTAATTGAAGATTCGCAGTTATACAATATGTTCATTGATGACCTGCTTAACCAGGCCGAAACACTAATTAAACGTTATTTAGGTCTGCGAGTTTTAATGGAAACCAGGAATGTTCCTGTTGAGACACATAATAATTCTTAAGAAAGAAACGAACATTATTACCGCGGGTCCT
>JAAYBO010000021.1 GCA_012730095.1 Clostridiaceae bacterium | reverse complement strand
TACAGATATATTTCAGACGGATCTTCAAAATGGGTCCGCCCCCATTTCACCTTTTACGGATTCCGGTATGCAAAGATTGTCGGCTGGGAAGGAGATATCAAACCGGAAGATTTCAGGGGCCTCGTTTTATATTCCGATCTGGAACAGACTGGCAGCATAACAACAGATAATCCCCTTGTTAACAGATTGTTTTTAAATGCGCTTTGGAGCCAAAAGGGCAATTACGTTGACGTGCCAACCGATTGCCCTCAGCGTGATGAGCGGATGGGCTGGACAGGTGATGCCCAGGTATTCTCCGGAACAGCGGCATTTAACATGGATGTATACGCCTTTTTTGATAAATACCTGTATGATCTGATGCAGGAACAGAAAACCCGCGGCGGAAATGTTCCCGTTGTAGTTCCCGCCCACGATGTGAAACAGAGCGGTGCCTGCGCCTGGGGCGACGCGTCGGTGATAATTCCATGGAACATGTATCTATATTATGGTGATATAGCTATACTGGAACAGCAGTATGACAGCATGAAAGGCTGGGTTGACTATATCATAAGCCGTGATCAGGCTTCAGGCGGCAAAAGGCTCTGGGTAAACGACTTTCATTACGGCGACTGGCTCTCGCTTGACGTAGAAGACCCAATGAATCGTTTCGGCGGAACAGAGCATAGTTTTCTGGCCAGTGCATTTTATGCTTACTCATCCGGTATTGTCGCAAAAACGGCAAAGATACTGAACAGAGAAACAGACGCCTGTTATTACGGCAGCGTTTCGAAGGAAGTTAAGCGTGCGATTGTCAGAGAGTATTTCACTCCTGCGGGCCGCCTTGCGGTGAATACCCAGACGGCCTATGTGATCGCGCTTTATATGGATTTAGTGCCAGATGAATGGAAAGAGCGGACCGCATATGAGCTAAGGCTTAAACTAAAACAAAGCAATTACCATCTGCGAACCGGGTTTATAGGGACGCCTTACCTGTGCAGGGTTCTATCCAAATACGGAAGCAATGACATTGCATACAGGCTTCTTTTGAATACGGATTACCCGAGCTGGCTGTACCCTATAACTATGGGAGCCACAACAATATGGGAGAGATGGAACTCAATCCTGCCTGACGGGAAAATAAGTGATACGGGCATGAATTCTTTAAATCACTATGCCTACGGTTCAATCGTCGAATGGATGTACAGAAATGCGGCAGGTATCCAGCCTCTTGAGGATTCACCAGGGTTTAGAAGGTTTTTGCTTGCTCCTCAGCCAAATTATCTGCTTAAGTCACTGCATGCCGAATATATTTCACCGGCGGGTAAAATCGTAAGCAAATGGACTGTGCACGATGACGGCTCATTGACGTTCAATTTTACCGTACCGTTCAACTGCACCGCACAGCTAATCCTGCCTGATTACGAAAGCACGGAAATCCGGGAACTTGAAAGCGGCGAATACACGTTTACCTATATGCCTGTAAAACCATATAAAAATGTACTCGGAATAGATTCACCAATAAGCGAGATTTACAAAAACCGTGAAGCAGCCGCGATTTTGGAATCATACCTGCCCGATATGACTCGGTGGATGCTGTTTACAATGTTTGCCGGTGATCGCAGCTTAAAGGATTTTATTATTCAGGGTTATTTTACAATCAGTGAAAAAAAACTGACGGAATTAGATGAAAAGCTTGGAAAAACGCAGCAATGATTCGGCTGCAGTAAATCCAAAGATGAGACCTCACCGCATCCCTTACAATTATTGCATACAAATAATTAACATGGTAAAATAAGATAAATTATTATGCGTGAATGAACGATTATGACGCCCGCCGTTTATAAAGGCGGGGGACGTTTTTTATACTCGTTATAAAAACTAAATATATACTACCGACATTATACAATAAGGAAGGGTGTCTTTTTTGGCTGTTACAATTAGTGAGATCGCGCGGAAAGCAAATGTATCTTCTGCAACGGTTTCGATGGTCTTGAATAATAAACCCGGAATTAGTATGGCTACAAGAGAAAAAGTGTTAAAAATTGTTGAAGAATACGGTTATTCGCTTCCCCCGTTAAAAAAGAACAATATTAAAAACAAAGGGAAGCTGCAGCTTGCTATTTATAAAAAACATTCAAAGGTTATCGGCGATACTCCTTTTTTTCAAGCTCTTATAGAGGGAATTGAGTCGAAAGCAAGACACAATTCCTATCAGCTGACATTTAAATACCTTTCGGATAATTCGAATATCGATAGTATTGTCTCCGACATAAAAGAAAATTATATTGACGGCATGATACTGCTTGGTACGGAGATGGAAGAAAACGATTTTGAGAAATTTATGTCAATTGACATTCCTGTTCTGCTGCTTGACAGCTATTTTTTAAACATTAACGCAAATTATGTTATAATCGACAATGTCAGCGGTGTTTACAAGGCTACAAAACATCTTTTGGAGCATGGGCACCGCAAGATCGGTTATTTGAAAAGCTCAGTGACAATTCAAAACTTTAAGGAAAGATATGAAGGATATGCGAAAGCGCTATTTGAATCCGGCTTAACGCCCGATCCTGCTTTTACGGTAGACTTGCTGCCGACAATGGATGGCGCGTATGAGGATATGATGCGCGTTCTTTCCGGCAAATTGCGTCTGCCGACAGCTTTTGTTGCCGACAATGATATTATTGCATTTGGCGCGATTAAAGCTCTTAAGGAAAACAATATTAAAATTCCCGATGATGTATCCGTTGTTGGTTTCGATGATATGCCATTCTGTACTATAATCGAGCCGAAGCTCACAACCATTAATGTTGACAAGAATGCTTTGGGGCAACTGGCTGTTGATAGTTTGATTCAGATGATCGACGGGAAAAAAAGGATCTTTTTCAAAACAGCCCTTGGTGTAACACTTGTTCAGCGCGACAGCGTTTTACCCCTGAAATGAAAACTCTTTTTTGCATTCAGCATTCGCCCGGATTCCGCTGTTTGTTCAAGCAGGATGCTTATCAAGCTCGGTAAGTAATTCGTCTATACCTATTTTTGCAAGAGCTATATATCTATCTGCGGCGCCATAATAGACAAACAAAGTACCGTTATTAATATATGCTCCTTCAGGAAACACAACATTATTTACATAGCCAATCAATTCATATTCTTCTTCGGGTTCAAGATTTAACAGGTACGTTTTTTCTGGCATTTTGAAAATGCTTGTTATACAATCCTTTATTCAAATTCAACTTGTGCTTCAAATATCTTCCTGAAATGATATCCGTATATTGTATAGGTAATTGCCTTTGGGAAAAGGCTTGGGCGTCTGAACAATGTCCAGAAAAACAGTTTCCAGTAATAAACCCTTTCTCTTTCAACTATCCCGAGTATGAACATCGATTTGAAGAAGGCAGAAATATTGCTGAAAGTAATTCTCATCTTACCTTTTTGCCGTTTAGGGACATATTCTTTAAAAAACCGCATAACTCGCTCATAATAATGCTTTGGTGCATAAATAGTACTTAAGACTTTTTTATATCCATTAATAAGAGAGTCCTTATTCATTTTGGGTATGAAATTAATTGAGAAATCCGTATTATCACCTGTCATACTATCCAGTATACGTCCTTCCTTTGTTAGCCTTTTATGAAGATTTGTCCCGAGGGGAGCATTCAGCAGACCCACCATCGCTGTAATAACGCCGCTTTCCTGAATGAACCTTATAAGTGTTTCAAAAATTGAATCCGGATCGCTATCAAAGCCTAAAATAAAGCCGCCTTCTACCTCCAGACCGAATCTTTGTATCTTTTTAATGCAGTTAAGAAGATTTCGTCCTTTGTTTTGATACTTGTTGCATTCAACCAGGCTTTCTTCATTTGGGGATTCAATACCCACGAAAACCATATTGAAACCCGCATTTACCATAAGATCCATTAGTTCGTCATCATCGGAAAGATTAACAGATGCTTCTGTAAAAAAAGTAAAAGGATGGGATTTTCCCTTCATCCATTCAATCAGGGCGGGAAGCATTTCATTCTTCAACATTTCTTTATTTCCAATGAAATTATCATCAACAAAAAATATACTTCCACGCCATCCCGACATATATATGGCATCAAGTTCTGCCAGAATCTGCTCGTTGCTTTTTAATCGCGGTATTCGCCCGTAAAGGTGTATAATGTCACAAAATTCACAGTTGAAAGGACAACCGCGGGAATATTGAATACTCATCGATGCATATTTACTCATATCAATAAGCTCCCAAAGTGGTAAAGGAGTTGTTTTTATGTCTGCCCACCCGGTTGATGTGTAAACGGGTTTTGCCCTGTCATTCTCCAAATCTTCCAGAAATTGAGGTAATGCTGTTTCAGCTTCATTCAGCAGAACATGGTCTACATTATCGAAATCATTATAACAGGATGTAAAGAGGGGGCCTCCTGCAACCGTTTTTACTCCAAGTTTTTTACACCTTTCAATTATACTGCAGGCTGATTTTTTTTGGATGGACATGGCGCTAATGAATACATAATCAGCCGAAATAATATCTTTATCCCTCAGTTGGCTCACATTCATGTCAATCAGCTTTTTTTCCCATTCTTCCGGAAGCATTGCCGCAACCGTAAGCAGACCCAAAGGGGGGAACGCCGACTTTTTTGAAATGAATTTCAATGCATTTCTGAAGCTCCAGAATGTATCGGGAAAGCTTGGATAAACTAATAAAACTCTCATAATTAAATACTCCTTTCATCATGCTTTTTCCAATTAGCAGCCGTCATCCATGATAAAACTTGCTGTTTTCGATATTTCCATTAGCGCAATGCCGTATGAAACCAAGCTCTTCGAACCTTGATTATAATTTATTCCATTTTTATTCAACCCGTCATAACAAGCGCCGGTTTCTTTATCTATTATCGACAGAGCCTTTGAATTTATTCCTGTAAACCAGTAAAAACATTTTGCAGCATTATCTAAATATTGGCGGTTATTTATTTGTTTATTGCCGGCGAGAAAGCTCAGCCCTTCAATAGTATATGCTTTTGCTCTCGCTTATTATCTGCTTATTCTCATACCCATACATCTTTTTAAGAACATCCCTTGATTGAAACAATTTTTTGAGCACTCCATGATGAATCACCTCTATTTTTCCCGGATTAACACTATATACCGACTGCAGCAACTGCTTTGTATTCCTGGCCATAGTGATAATTTCAAATTCCTCGAAATAAATGAGTTTGACACAACAATGGAATTATCTATTTTGACTTTCCTGCCTATATTTATATCATTCCAGAGTATGCTTCCTTCAATCCTGCTTTTTTCACCGATTCTAACGTTGTTTCCAATCACGGAATTACATATTACCGCTTTTGCGCCGATTGAGACGTTATTGCCTATATATACAGGGGTAATGATTTTTTTAGTATTCAGTATTGCCTGCTGCAGTTTGAGCCCTTGCTTTACCAAAAACCCTCTTTTGGAATGATTATGCGCTACCCTTCGTTTTCGCTGCTGCCTTGGGCTAACCGATATGGATATTTTTATCTTATCCGTCCCCTTATTTTTATCAGGGATTCAACAGATGAACTGTATATTACGTTGTTAGTATATGCAGGTCACGAATTAATGAAGTGTATTTTAGCTCGGCGGCCAAAAAACATGGTGGTGGTTATAGCTTGTACATGCTGACTTATTCTATATCACTTTTTAAAAGATCAAGAGAATATTTTCTCCTGTTTCCTTTCTTCGGTAAAGACGCAATAAACTTTGAAATGTCTGTTTCATCGAGGCTTTCCAGATACTCAATAAACACTGAAAGCCTTTCGTATTCTTTAATTGAGAACAAAACAGCGTCCGGCTGGTTGTTTTTTAGAACGAAAATCTTACCAAATATTTCTGCCTTGTCCCTGCAACCTTTGTAATTCTTTATCATTTCAGAATTTGATACGATTGCTTTTGTTGAAATATTCATTTGTATTATCTCCATTCCTTCTTCACTATAAATCCATCATATACCAATACTAATAATTTGTCAACTTATTATTATAATAATATTTATATATATTTATATAAGTATATGTAGAATTAGCAGTAAGCCCACAAAAGTAAATGGTGATAGAACACAAACCTGCCGGATAATTTTCAATTGTATTTGAATTGTTAAGCACTGTGATGGTATAATATCAAGGCAATATTTTTTTGGGTTGGTATTCGAACTCTTGTACGGCGTGACAGTATTTATTCCTGAAGTGAACTCGTTCATCAGAGGTGAACATCAAGCGTTTTAATGAAATAAAATACGCATTGGGCTTTAGATGAAGATTCTGCTTCTATAAATCATTTTTCAAATATTAATGCTTGATTTGCTTGGATTTCGCCGTTTGTTGGTATATTATAATTAGATGATGCGAAATTTACAGGTGCCTTTATTTAGACGGTTAAGTGAATCACAAGCATTTTTTATTTTACAAAACGCAGCTCGTTTGTAAAATCATTTACATGGGGGGGGTTGGTCTCTTGGAAGAGACTATTTTTCGCGATCAAACATTAGCTATAATAAAAAAAACCGACGGTTTTTTTATTGAAACATTCAGTAAAGGGAAAGCCCCTCTTTATTTCGATGCTCTTTTAGAACAGTTCCCCTATATCCAGGTTACCAATTATTCCGCTGTAGTTAATGCGTTGAAAAACGCTCCTCATGGCCCCGTGCAATTCGGTATCGAAAAGGAGCGTATTGCAGTTGACATTTCCAATGATGGCCTTGAGGCTAAAATAACTCTGAATTTGCCTGCTAAAGAATTATCAATGGACAAAAGGGAAAAACTGCTTATTGAAGTACTGAACGCTCTTAAAGATAAAGGGGTAAGCTATGGTATTACCCTTGAGAATCTGCGCGGAGCATTGGAGCCTAACAAACCAGTTGTGATTGCCCGCGGCATTCCTCCGATAAACGGCAAAGATTCAGAAATAAAAATGTATACGATAACCGAACCAAAACCTCAGATTGTTGAAAACGGAAGCGTTAATTTTTACGATTTAAACCTTATTAACCAGGTTAAAGCCGGGGATTGGCTTGGAGAACGTATTAACCCTGTGCCGGGGATTCCGGGTAAAAGTGTGTTCGGCACTGAAATCAAGCCTATAGACGGCGTGTATTTGCCCTTGCTGTACGACCGAAATTCGGTTGAAATGGTTCGGAAAGAAGGCAAAGATGTGCTGTACTCGCTTAAAACGGGAGCAGTGCATTATATAGCGGATACTATCGCGGTTTATGACGTGTTGGAGATTGACGGTGACATAGACTTTAATACCGGTAATATCGATTTCAGCGGCTATGTTAAAATAAAAGGGAGCGTTGAAGAAAACTTTACCGTGAAAGCCGGAAAAGATATAGAAATAATGGGTGAATACGGAATTGGCGGAGTAGACACAATTGAAAGCACCGATGGCAGCATTTATATACGGGGTGGTGTTGCCGGACAGAACCGGGCAAAAATAATATGTAAAAAAAACCTGTATGTAAAATACCTGTCTGATGTGGACGTTGTATGCGGAGGCAGCGTATATGTCGGTTTTTACGTAAGAAATGCAAATATTAAAGCCAAGCAGGTCATAGTCGATTCACCGCGTGGGCAGATAGTAGGAGGTCTTGTTGAAGCCGATATTTGCGTGGAATGCGCAGATATCGGAAATCGGATGGAAACCAGAACTATTATTGCAGTTCATGGTTTTAACCGTAATGAGATGCAATTAAGGCTTGAAGAACTAAAAAACATGATAGACGAAAATAAGAAAAACCTAATAAAACTAAAGGTTATAGTATCAAACTCAAAGGACGAAAATTCAAATATCGATAGCAGCGTAACCCAAAAAACCCTACAGGCTATGCGCGATATTCAGGAGAATATCAGAAACCTTGAGCGGGAAAGGCTCAGTATTATGAAGTTTATCCGTACGCCCGGTGAAGGTGCGGTAATAGCAAGAAGGCGGATATATCCAAGGGTTAAATTAATTATACAAAATATTACGTTTGAGGTTTCCGATGAAGCCGTGGCGCCGACATTTATTGTAAGAGAAGGCTCAATCGTTCAAATTTAATATCCTTTGCAGTATAACTGCAATTTCAGCTCTTGTCGCTAAGCCTTTCGGCCTGATATATCCATTGCTCCCCTCGATATAACCGGACTTGATCATTGAAGCCACCGCCGCCCTTGCATATCCGCTTATTTCGCCTTCGTCTTTGTACTGTCTTAAAATGTCCTCGCTTGTGATCTCAAAATTATACCCTGATTCAGCTATTGCCCTTAACAGTATAACAATCATTTCCTCGCGAACAATATTTTCTTCGGGATAAAAGTTCTCATCGTTTCCAGGCATTAATCCAAGCTTTTTTGCTATTCCGGCTTCATTATGATAATAAGCGTCCCCCGGAACATCAATAAAATTGCTTTCCCATTCGGCATCAAGACCAAAAGCTCTTACAACCATAATTATAAAATCTTTGCGTTTTGTGTTTTCAGAAGGAAAAAACATTCCGTTTCCGTTCCCAAGAACGATTTTCCTTTCGAATAGTTCATCGATAGCATTAACTGCCCAGGAAAAATCCAAGCCAACATCTAAAAAATACGCCGATTGCCCTGCGGCAATAATACGGCCTTTACTCTCATTATGTAAACGATCCAGCGCAGTTATCATATATTTTACCTTTTCAGGATTTTTTACCTTCTTGTCGATAAACTCGGCGGTTTGCCCATGTTCTTTTCGTATCAAAGCTATGAGGTTTTTAGCGGTAATATTTGAATCATACATTATCGCTTCATCGTTACCGAAACGGTATACAGCGTAATAACAGGTATTCGGCTCATTGTTATCCCACGTTATTTTTGTGCCGTTGGAAACAGTTTCAACCTTTCCCCATATAGGCATGTCCGGCGCTCTTCCGCCTTTCCACGGCATAACAGGAATCAGCGACTTTGTTGACCACAGGTCGTTTTTAATTGCTGCAGCAACCTGCTGTTTTCCCGAATCGGTAAAATTCTTAGCCCTGAAAAGAATGCTTCCCATAATCCGTGGCTGGGCAACATTATATTTTAACTGGTTTGAAAACTCCTTTAGAGCGTTATTTCCTTTAAAATACCGATCACTATCGTCATTTATTTTATAAAGCGCTTGCCCGATATACAGGTGCACGTTTTTACCTTTTACAACATCAGCCCACCATGTGGTCAATTCGCCGTAAGACGCATTCGAATTTGCAAATGTAAAATAAACCTGCGGTGCAATATAATCAATAAGTTCCTCTTCAACCCATCTCTTCGTATCCGCAAACGCGCTGTCATAATTTGTAACGCTCGAACGGGTATTTGATCCGTCCGGATATCCGTCCTTTTGATTAGCCCATATTCCAAGCGGGCTTATGCCGAATTTTACCCAGCTTTTCGACGCGCGGATTTTCTCAGACAGTTCCTTTATCAGTATATATGTATTATTTCTTCTCCAGTCTTTTATATTTGAAAACCCATCCGGGTTATACTTCATGTATGTCTGCTTGTCGTCCAGTTCTCCAAAGGTTCGTTCATAATAAAAATAATCGTCAAAATGGATGCCATCAATATCATACTTTTCAACAATCTCCATCACTCTGTCCATCACCCATTTTCGCGCTTCAGGGATTCCGGGATCAATAACATACCTGCTCATCGCTTTTTTTATCCATTCAGGATGCTCTTTATACACGCTTTTCGGTATATTCAGTGAGGCGGTGGTATCCGCATTTGTATAAATTGATACACGATATGGGTTAACCCAGGCATGAAGCTCCATATTCCTTATATGAGCCTGTTCTATAACAAATTCGAGCGGGTCAAAACCGGGGTCCTGACCGAACGTACCTGTTAAATACCGTGACCATGGAACCAAATCGGATTTATAAAGAGCATCTCCTTCAGGGCTTACCTGGAAAAATATCGCGTTTATATTCATTCCGGCAGCCATGTCAAGCAGCGAGATTAACTCCTCCTTGCTCTTTTCTATACGCTCGCGGCTGTCTTCAATATCCACTGTTTCCTTTGAAGGCCAATCCAGATTAAGTACCGTGGATATCCACATCCCCCTAAGGTGCCTTTTTGAGATAAGCATTTCGGCAGGTATGTAATGGTCATAAGGCTTCCATGGCGAAGCGGCCGCATTAAATGATAATAGTACCATAGATATCACTAGAAATAATAACATTAATGACTTTTTCATAAGTACCCCCGGTATTTTGCATATATTCGGCAAACCTGCCCAAATAGAAAAAAAGAAGTGTTTAGCCAATAACGGATAATAAATTGTCGGTTATTGACATAATTAATTATACCACAAGGACTGCCATTAAAAAACTGTTTTATTAATAATCTAAACACCTGAAGCAAAGCCGCGTACCTACTTGAACGCGGCAGCAATGCCTCGACCCACGAAGCGGGACCCGCGGGAACAGTGTTTAAATAATGCCACATAAACAGCGGGTGATTCGGGTGATCCGGTGTTAAAAACAGCTTTGATGTTGGTAAATATAAAGATAAGTGTTGAGCTTAATAATAATTTGGAGTGTAATAAAATGCAGATTAAGGACATATTGAAAAAAGAGTTTTTATATGTTAAAGAAAATGATTTAATTGAAAAAGTATTGGATATAATGCGTAAATCTAAGGTAAACAGTTTACCTGTTGTGGATAGTGGGGGCCTTTTGGTCGGTATTGTAGTTAAAGCGGATATATTCCGTTTTATGATACAGCCTGGTCATTATGATTCCTGCCCCGTTGATTGGGTAATGTCAAAAAAAGTTGTAACGATCAGTTCGGACAGCAGTATAAAAGAAGCTGCGAAAAAACTATTGGACAATCATATCGTAGCGATGCCGGTACTGGAAGGCAGCAAACTTGTTGGCATGATCAGTATTGAAGAATTGCTTGCGTATTATATGGAGAATGATAACACTTAAAGACTTCGTTACTGGTCTGTGGAAGGCAGTGCGCCTTCTGCCATTGTTTCGTCTCCCTCACTTGTTTCTGTGTCATCAGGTTCGGTTTCGACAGTGGAAATTGATGTAATAACCCATTGATCAATCCGTGCGCTGTATGTATATAAAAACTGCAGCACATTTTGTCCCTGATTCAAATACTGCTGATTTGCGTCTTCCGACAGTTCAACATTCACGCGGACTAAAACCTGCATTTCCCAATCCGGTGTATCGGACGGAATCACCTCAATTTCAGGCTGAATCTGTTCTTCTCCGTCTAAAACAGGTTCAATTAATGCTATATTTCCATCAAAGAAGTCTGAAAACGTTTTAAGCGACCATGCCTAATCCCAAAACCTGCAATTTGATTCGCTTTTCAGGAAAGCTGCAGGATAATTTCTTTCGGCAACGGCATGTATCCACTCAATTGTTGTGTTTTGTATAGGTTCGGGGTTCACCTGTGTTTTCAAAACGGAAATGAACTGTAATTTCTCATTAAGCTCACTTTGCAAAGATTGAATCTTGTCTTCCAGCTCTTCCGTTTTTTCATTTCCGGCCCTTATCTGGTTGTTTAGTTCTTCAATTTGCTTTTCCAGCCTGTTTTTGTCTTCATTAAGGACCATGTTGATACGTCCGAGCGCGTCAATGCTTGCCTGATTGTGTTCCCGCGTTGTAACAAGACTTTCCCTGTCCCACAAAAGATAATTTAATGCAATAAATACGAAAATAATCAACAATGAAGTAACAATTACAACAAAACGTTTCATTACCTATCCCTCCTAACAAGAGAGGTGAAGATTAAAGAGCCTGCAGGTATTTTCCGTCGTCACTTGCGCAACCTGTTCAACTTCCATATTCCTTATTTCCGCAATTTTTTGAACAATAAGCGGAAGATAACCGGAGTCATTTCGCTTTCCCCTATGTGGGACCGGAGTCATATACGGACTGTCCGTTTCAACAAGAAGCCTGTCGATAGGTATATATTTAGCCACTTCAACGGGCTTTCTTGCATTTTTAAATGTAACAGTACCTCCTAAAGATATATAAAAGCCGGCATCCAAAACCTCCCTGGCCATTTCTATGCTCCCGGGAAAGCAGTGAAAGACGCCGCCTGTAAAATTAGCGTTTTCCGATTTAATAATATCAATTACATCCTTGTGCGCATCCCTGTCGTGAATTATCAAAGGAAGCTTTAATTCCCCTGCAAGACCGATATGCGCGGCAAAGCATTCTCTTTGGGTCTCTCTGGGAGAAAAATCATAATGATAATCCAATCCGACCTCACCAATCGCGACCACCTTGCCTGATCGCGACATTTCACGGATGGCATCTAAAGATGAATTTGAAAATTCCACGGCTTCATGCGGATGTATGCCGAGCGCAGCATATAAAAAATCGTACGACTCGGACATTTCCAAAACTTTGCGCATCGATGCCAGGTTTGTTGAGGGGTTAACGACTGCGGCAACACCATGGCTTATAATTTTTTTCATTACCTCGTCCCTGTCGATGTCAAATCTTTCATCGTCATAATGTGCGTGGGAATCAATTAACATATTTACCCCATTCTTTTTTGAACAACACAAAAATTACGCGAATAACTAATCTTTCTTTCGCTATTTTAATTTAGCTCCGGCTAAAAACGCCATTTTAGGAAACACGGCTGCCTAAGGGCATATCCGCATCTACCGTGACAACAGCCAGTTTTTCATCTTTTCCGTAAACCGCAGCAAGTATCATACCCTGCGATTCTATACCCATAAGCTTTGCAGGCTTCAAATTCGCTATCATTATAACATTTTTGCCAATAAGTTCTTCAGGCTTATAGAACTTTGCGATGCCTGATACAACCTGACGGGTTTCAATTCCAATATCAAGCTTCAGTTTAAGAAGCTTTTCCGATTTTTCAACCTTTTCGCATTCGATAACGCGGGCAACCCTTAAATCAAGTTTCGCGAAATCGTCTATTCCAACCTGTGTCAAAATTCCGGGAATTTTTTGAACGGCATTCACCGGTGTGTTTATCTTTTCAAGTTCGGCCAATTCCTTTTCAATGTTAATTCTCGGAAAGATAACACCCCCCGGGCTAACCGGCCGTTCTCCACTGTATTTGCCCCACTCGAACGCGTTTTCCCAGCTCCGGCAATTCTCACAGATACCTGTTTGTTCCCATATTTTATGCGGGGTTTCAGGCATAAACGGCTGTATTAATATTGATATAATCCGTATGCTTTCCACAAGGTTATACAATACCTGCGCGAGCCTCGGCTTTTTATCTTCATCCTTTGCCAATATCCACGGCATAGTTTCATCAATATATTTGTTTGTACGTGAAACGGCTTTCCATATTTCACTAAGTGCAGTGCTGAATTGAAGCTGATCAAGAAGCTCTTCAACTTTACGCGGTGTGCTTGTAACAACGCTTATCAGATCATCGTCATGATCACCGGCCAGTTTTTCTTCCGGAAGCTTTCCACTAAAGTATTTTTGAATCATCGCTACTGTCCTGCTTATTAGATTACCCAGGTCATTAGCGAGATCGGAATTGATCCTTTGAATCAGCGCTTCATTTGAAAATACACCGTCAGAGCCGAAAGGCACTTCCCTTAAAAGGAAATAGCGTATAGCATCCAGACCGTATTTTTCAATAAGTATTACCGGATCTATAACATTGCCTTTTGATTTCGACATTTTACCGCCTTCAAGAACAAGCCATCCATGCCCGTATACCTGCTTCGGAAGCGGCAGGTTAAGGGCCATAAGCATTGCCGGCCAGATAATAGTGTGAAAACGTACTATTTCCTTACCGACAAGATGTACGTCTGCCGGCCAGAAGCGCCGGAAATCCGCGTCATCATCCGAAAGATACCCGAGTGCGGTTATATAATTTGACAAAGCATCAATCCATACATAAACAACATGTTTTTCATCGAATGTAACAGGTATTCCCCACTTGAATGATGTTCTTGATACGCATAGATCTTCAAGACCGGGCTTAATAAAGTTATTTATCATTTCATTTTTTCTTGACACGGGCTGGATGAATTCAGGGTTTTCATCAAGGTGGCGAATGAGGCGATCCTGATATTTTGAAAGACGGAAAAAATAACTTTCCTCTTTAGTCAGTTCAACTTCTCTGCCACAGTCGGGGCATTTACCATCAGCGAGTTGGGTTTCTGTCCAGAATGATTCGCAAGGCGTGCAGTACCAGCCCTCATACTCACTTTTATAAATATCACCCTGATCATAAAGCTTTTTAAAAATTCTTTGAACTGCTTTCACATGATAATCATCAGTAGTCCGAATAAAATGATCATTAGTAATTTTCATTGTACCCCATAAATCTTTTATAGTTGCAACAATTGCATCTACATACTCCTGAGGATTTACACCTTTTTCTTCAGCTTTCCTTTGAATCTTCTGCCCGTGTTCATCTGTTCCCGTCAGGAACAT
>JAAYBO010000189.1 GCA_012730095.1 Clostridiaceae bacterium | reverse complement strand
TTGATCAGAAATGGCGCCGATACATTCCTAAACAAGGAATACCGTGTTCTTGCCCGATTTGCGGGTGTGGCGGCAATTCTTATTTTTATTTTCCTTCCAAGTCCTGTCTGGATGGGTAATGTTTCAAAAAATATTACGATGGCGATAGCATATATAGCTGGAACTATCTTTTCAGCTGTTGCAGGGAAAATAGGCATGAATATTGCTACAATTGCAAATACAAAAGCGGCCGAAGCCGCCGTAAAAGGAATTAAGCCGTCTTTTATGGCCGGATTCCGCGGAGGAGCGGTTATGGGTATGGCTGTTGTAGGCTCAAGCCTGTTAGGTGTTACAGCAATATTATTGGCAACGAATAATACAACAGCTCTTTTAGGTTTTAGTTTCGGGGCTAGTTCACTTGCACTGTTTGCTAAGGCAGGCGGAGGTATTTTTACCAAAACAGCAGATATCAGTGCAGACCTTGTCGGCAAGGTGGAACTTGGCATCCCTGAAGATGACCCAAGAAACCCGGCTGTTATTGCCGATAATGTTGGCGATAATGTCGGTGATGTTGCTGGAATGGGAGCCGATCTTTTTGATTCCCATGTAGCTTCAATGTCTGCGGCTCTTGTTATAGCGGTTGCCCTTGACAGGGTAAGCGGAAGCGCTGTTAACGCAAGTATGGTATTCTGCTATGCGGCTCTTGGGCTTTTGTCTTCCATTATCGGTGTAGCAATGGCTCGTATAGGGAAGAACGGGGATCCGACCAAAGCCCTTAACAACAGCACATATGTAACTACAGGCATATACGCAGTGTTAACGTTATTAGCCACGATAGCGTTTAATTTTGAATGGCGGATCTGGGGCGCTTGCATAGCAGGACTTCTCACAGGTGTTGTTATCGGCATAGCCAGCGATTACTTTACAAACGATTTAAAAAAACCCGTACAATATGTCGCGCGGGCTTCAAAATCCGGGCCTGCTTTTACAATACTGTCCGGAATATCTTACGCTCTGTTAAGTGTACTGCCCGCGATGATCGGTATTGCTTTCGCGTCATTGATTGCTTATAAGCTTTGTGATCCTATCGGCGAAGGTTATGCTATGTTCGGTATATCAATGTCGGCAGTTGGAATGCTTTCAATAGTCGGAATGATAATTTCGAATGACGCATATGGGCCAATTGTTGATAATGCACGAGGCCTTGCCGAAATGGGCAATCTCGGCGATGATGTACTTAAAGTTACAGATGAGCTCGACAGCGCAGGGAATACCGTAAAAGCAATTACAAAAGGGTTTGCTATCGCAGCGGCGGGTTTGACCGTTATTGCGCTTTTGGGCGCTTTCATCAGCGAAGTCAATGCCGCGGCAATTGAGCTTGGTGTTGAAGGACTTAAGGGCTTTGATATAATGAATCCCCTTGTGTTTTTCGGTATGCTTGTCGGCGCCGCAATACCTTTGGTTTTTTCTTCAATGCTTATGCTTGGTGTTGATAGAAACGCCCAAAGGATGGTTCAGGAAATCCACAGACAATTTAATGAAATCGTCGGCCTTAAGGAAGGCAAAGAAGGTGTTGTACCCGAATACGATAAATGTATAGAGATTGCCGCTTCAGGCGCAATTAAGGAATTGATCCCCGCCGGCCTTATGGCAATAGTCTTCACCCTTGTCGTTGGTTTCATCGGAGGTGTCCAGGCAATAGGCGGCTTTTTAGCCGGGAACATTGTAAGCGGGCTTTTGTTTGCGTTGTTTATGTCAAATGCAGGCGGTCTGTGGGATAATTCGAAAAAATATGTTGAAGCCGGGAACGAAGGCGGTAAGGGCTCTGATGCGCACAAAGCTGCAGTTGTTGGGGATACTGTGGGCGATCCTTTCAAAGATACCGCAGGTCCGTCAATCAATACTCAAATTACAGTTGTATCGCTTATAGCGTCCCTGTTTTCGATACTGTTTCTTACATTTTCGATATTTTAATGTAAGAATTTCTTTTATTTTAAAAGGCTGAATAAAGAAAAACGATCAACAAAACCCCCGTTTCTTATCGAAGCGGGGGTTTGTTAAGTTTTTGTGAAGTCGATATCCAAAATTTATGATTTTCCCTTTAAATAACCATAATATTGCGCCTGTCAAAATCCTACATTTCATTAAGTCTTAACATTCCGCTTGTAAAATATTAATTAGAAATCTCTCCCACCTCTACAGGTGGCGGGTAACTTGCCGCAAATTAGCAAATTTTAAATCATGTGTTTAGCAAAGGAGGGCGAGCATGGATAATAAGGTTCTATGTAAAGAAGATTGTGAAGAACAAAAGAAGTATGACGAAATCCGAAATGTCATTGATCTGTACAGAGGCAAGGAAGGCTGTTTGATACAGGTTCTGCATGCGGCACAGAAAATCTACGGTTACCTTCCTCTGGAATTGCAGCGGTTCATAGCCGATGCTCTTGACTTACCTTTTTCGGAAGTTTCGGGAGTAGTATCATTTTATTCATTCTTCTCTGTTCAACCGAGAGGAGAACACACAATTCGCGTTTGCCTCGGTACGGCATGCTACGTACGCGGAGGCAAAAAACTGGTAGAACACATACAAAAAACACTGAATGTGGAGCTTGGCGGTACTACATCCGACGGCAAATTCACTTTTGAGGTTGCCCGCTGTATTGGAGCTTGTGGGCTCGCTCCCGCTATTATGATCGACGATGTTGTTTACAAACAAATGACACCAACAAAACTTGACGCGTTATTGGCTAAGTTTAATGAAAGGGGTGGTGAGAAATGAGCGTTCTGATTAAAAAGAAAGATGATCTGCAGGCAATAAAAAAGGCGTACCAGGATCAAAACAAAAAGTATAGACACCAGATCCTTGTATGTGCAGGAGCAGGCTGCGTGTCATCCGACTGCTATACGGTGCGCGACGCTGTTTTGGAACAGATTAAAGCCTTGTCCCTAAAAGACAGCGTAAAGGTCTATGAAACAGGTTGTATGGGTACATGCGCTGTCGGGCCGGTTATGCTTATTCTGCCGGAACGTATATTTTATACTGAACTTTCTGCCGAAACCGCCCAGAAGATTGTAAAGGCGCACATTGTTGATAATAAGGTCCTGGAAGAGTATACATTTTTTGATCATGCCCTGAATAAACACATACCGAAAATTGACGATATAAACTTCTTTAAGGAGCAGGTCCGCATTGCGTTACGTAATTGCGGAATACTTGAATATAACAACATTGAAGCATATATTGCCTCTGGAGGGTATGAAGCGGCGGCAAAGGCTTTCACAAGCATGACAGACAAACAGGTCGTTGATGAGATTAAAGCATCAGGCCTTAGAGGCCGCGGCGGAGCCGGATTCCCGACTGGAATCAAATGGGAAGCCGGGCGCAGGGCTGAAGGGGATATGAAGTACATAGTCTGCAACGCCGATGAGGGCGATCCCGGTGCATTCATGGATAGAAGCATAATAGAGGGCGATCCGCATACGCTCATTGAAGGAATGATGATAGGCGGATATGCAATAGGAGCAAATAAAGGTTATGTTTATGTAAGAGCCGAATATCCGCTTGCCGTGGAACGTCTTGGCGAGGCTATTGAACAGGCCAGGGAATACGGCCTTTTAGGCGAGAACATATTTGGAAGCGGATTTAATTTCGACCTCGAAATAAGAATCGGCGCCGGCGCTTTTGTATGCGGAGAAGAAACATCCCTTATGTCTTCAATTGAAGGAAGCCGCGGGGAACCACGCCAGAAACCGCCGTTCCCGTTTGAAAAAGGACTATTCGAAAAGCCCACTATTATTAATAATGTAGAAACTTTTGCAAGCGTACCGGTAATTATTGAAAAAGGCGGCGACTGGTATACACAATACGGTACCGAAAAGGCGCACGGGACAAAGGTTTTTGCCCTTGCAGGCGATATCGTAAATACAGGTATTATTGAAGTACCGATTGGAATGCCCCTTGGAGAGATTATCTTCAAGATTGGCGGAGGACTGCTTGACAAGAAGGCGTTTAAAGCAGCTCAAATCGGAGGTCCTTCCGGCGGCTGTGTAACCCAGGAGAACCTGAATGTCCCAACCGATTACGAATCCCTCACAATGCTTGGGGCAATAATGGGTTCAGGCGGTTTGATAGCAATGAACGAAGACACGTGCATGGTAGATACCGCCCGGTATTTTATGGACTTTATTCAGGATGAGAGCTGCGGCAAATGTGTTGCCTGCCGCGTAGGAACAAAAAGAATGCTTGAAATCCTTGAACGGATAACATGCGGTGAAGGCCAGGAAGGCGATATTGAGCTGTTGGAAGAACTCGGCAGTGTTATTAAGGACAGCGCTATGTGCGGCCTTGGACAGACAGCGCCGAATCCCGTACTTAGCACGATAAAATATTTCCGTGACGAATATGAGGAACATATCCAGAAAAAGTACTGCCGAGCCGGTGTCTGCAGTGATCTGTTCATATCCCCGTGCGAAAACTCCTGTCCCGCAAACGTTAATATACCCGGCTATTTAAGCCTCATCACAGCCGGAAGGTTTATTGACGCATACAACCTTGTCCGTCAGGAAAACCCGTTGCCCGCAATATGCGGCAGAATATGCACACATCCGTGCGAACGGCGCTGCCGGCGCGGAACCGTCGACGAAGCCGTCGCGATCTGTGACCTTAAAAGGTTCGTTTCGGATTATGCTATGAAGCATGAAGAAACATACTTCCATGACATTATTTGTGCGAAGAACGGACAGAGAGTCGCAATTATAGGCGCGGGGGCTTCAGGTCTTACATGCGGCTACTATCTTGCGAGAACAGGCTACGAGGTAGACATCTATGAACGGGAGTCTGTCGCGGGAGGCGTGCTTGCTTACGGAATACCGGAATATCGACTGCCTTCAGATATTCTGCAGCATGAAGTAAACAATATACGCAGATCGGGTGTTAATATCATATTGAATACCGAAGTTGGAAAAGACATAGGTTTTAAAGAACTGCGGGCAATGTATGACGCGATATATGTCGCTACAGGCACACAGATCCCTCAGAAAGTAAACGTTCCCGGTGAAGATCTCAAAGGTGTCCTGCCTGGAATTAACTTCCTCAAAGACGTAAAACTATATAACAGTGTAGACCTTACCGATCATGTCGTTGCCGTTATAGGCGGCGGGAACACGGCAATTGATTCCGCCCGCACGGCGCTGCGGCTCGGTGCGAAAAAAGTAATGATCCTGTACCGCAGAACCCGTGATATGATGCCTGCATATGACATTGAGATCGAAGAAGCGCTCCATGAAGGGATCGAGCTCCATGAACTGGTATCACCCGTTCGTTTTATCGCAGGCAAGCATGGACATGTTGCCAAAATAGAATGTGTCAGAAGGCGCCTGGGTAATTTCGACAACAAAGGAAGAAGAAATACAAGCCATATTGAAGGATCAAACTTCATTATTGATGTAGACACCGTAATAACCGCGGTCAGCCAGTATTCGGATTTGCCGTTTGTACCGAAGGAGGATATTGGAGTAACACCGTGGGGTACATTCATTGTCGACAGTGAAACCCAGATGACGACAATGCCGGGCGTATTTGCCGGCGGCGATGTGGCCAGAGGACCGGGTGAAGTAATCCGGGCTATCGCGGATGGTAAAAATGCTGCCCGCTCAATTGATCTGTACCTTAACGGCAGTGGAATATTAAACAAAGGTGAGAAAATAGACATACCCGAAATAATTGATCAGGACGAAATCGTATCCCATGACCGATTCCCAATGGAAATGCTGCCGTTGGAGCAGCGTGTTAATTCCTTCGAAGAAGTTGTGCTCGGATACCATAAACTCAACGCAATAGCGGAAGCAATGCGCTGTCTGCACTGTGACAGGAGGTAGGTGAAAGCGATGTTGAATTTAACAATTAACGGAAAAGCAGTTACTGCCCCTGAAGGCAGTACGATACTCGAAGCCGCATGATATAATCATATCAAAATCCCAACACTGTGCCACCTTGATAATATGCATTCCATTGGTTCATGCCGCATATGTGTAGTTGAAGTTGAAGGAGCAAGAACACTTCAGGCGTCATGTATTACAAAAGCGGTTGACGGCATGGTTATTAAAACAAACAGTGAAAGAGTGCAAAAAGCACGGAAGGTACTTTATGAACTTTTAATGTCCGACCATAACAAGGATTGCCTGAACTGCAAGCGAAATACTTCCTGCGAGCTTCAGGAACTGGGTAAAACACTTGGGATTGAACAATCCAGGTTTGAAGGCGAGCAGTCATCGGATCCGCTTGATGTTTCGGTATCAATAACAAGGGATCTGTCCAAATGTGTCTTATGCCGCCGCTGTGTTACGGTATGCAACGAAGTCCAGGGCACCGGAATATTGAGTGCGCAAAATCGCGGATTTGAGACTGTAATCGGCCCGGGAATGGATCTTCCTTTAGGTTCGGTAAACTGCGCTTTCTGCGGACAATGTACGGTAGTATGCCCCGTCGGAGCCCTTAAGGAAACATCTTCAATCGAAAAGGTATGGGCAGCAATTAACGATAAAACTAAACGTGTCGTTGTACAGGTGGCCCCGGCAATCCGCGTTGCGATAGGAGAAGAATTCGGCCTGCCCGCCGGGACGCGTGTTACCGGCAAACTTGCGAGCGCCCTTTCCTATCTTGGATTTGACGATATTTTCGATACAAACTGGGCCGCCGATTTGACAATAATTGAAGAAGGCACCGAATTTTTGAACCGGGTTAAGAACGCATTAACCGGGAAAAAGAGCGTACTGCCGATGATTACAGGCTGCAGTCCCGGATGGATCAAGTTCATTGAACATACTTTCCCCGATCAGCTTTCGCATCTGTCCACTTGCAAATCACCCCATACAATGATGGGAGCCGTTGTAAAATCGTATTACGCGGATAAGCTGGGGCTCAAACCCGAAGACATGTTCGTTGTTTCCGTAATGCCGTGTACCGCAAAGAAATTTGAAATAGCGCGGGATGAAATGAAGAATAACGGAGTTCCGAATGTCGATGCCGTTATTACCTGCCGGGAGTTAGGAGACATGATAAAAGAAGCCGGAATAGATTTTATAAATCTGCCGGATCGCGAATTTGACGCCCCTCTTGGCATGTCCTCAGGTGCAGCGGATATTTTCGGGCTTACCGGAGGGGTTATGGAAGCAGCACTGCGTACGGTTTACGAACTTGTGACAGGGCGCGAGCTTCCTTTTGACAAATTGCATGTTACCCCTATTGTCGGTTTGGAAAGAATTAAAGAAGCCATTATAAAAATAGAGAACCCTCTTGAACAATATTCGTATCTTGACGGTGTTGAAGTAAAAATAGCTGTTACAAGCGGATTAAAAGGCGCAAGAATTCTTATGGAACAGATTGCCGAAGGAAAATCTCCTTACCATTTCATTGAGGTAATGGGATGCCCCGGCGGGTGTATAACCGGCGGCGGGCAGCCAAGAAGCAGTGATCCTGAAGTCCGTGAGAAAAGACTTAAAAACCTCTATGACGAAGATGAAAGCAAGACGATTAGAAAATCACATGAAAATCCTTATATTGTATCATTCTATAAGGAATTTTTAGGCGAGCCGAACGGTCACCTTTCACATGAACTGCTTCATACCCATTATGTCAAAAGAGGAAAATACAACGAACACACAGATGAAACCTTTGTGCTTGATTTTCCAAAACCCGAAAAAAGCGGCGTAAAAACAGTGAAACCATCAGAACCGTTGGGAATATCCGATACTTTCAAAACACGCTCCCGCGAGGAATTGGAATCTGTCACGATACTAAGCCTTGAGGCAGAAAATAAAAAACTTAAAAGCGAACTTGAAGACACACTGGAAACAGTGGATATTCTTAAACGTGTCATTGCTGATTACGTGCAGGGTAAATAATCAGGCAAACAGACGTTAGTAATATATTGCCTGAAAAGAGTAATAACCGCATTTAATGCGGTTATTACTCTTTATCTGAAATAATCATTAAACAGCGTCGTCACAGAACTCTACAAACTTATATCCGAAACCTCTTACAGTTTCGATATAATTATCCCGCGGCCTTAACGAATCCCGAAGAGTTTTAATATGAGTATCCACAGTACGGTCTGTTCCGTAATAATCGTGACCCCAAATTTCATTTAAAATCATTTCGCGTGAGAATGTCTGGTTCGGATGTTTCGCCAGTAAAATCAGCAGCTGATATTCTTTCGGGGTCAGAAATACCCTTTTGCCGTCAACATATACCGTATGTGACATTGTATCAATATTCAATCCGTCAAAAACAATGTTTCGAACCGGTATGTCTTTTTTGTCGACTCTGCGGCGAAGGATGACCTTTATACGCGCTAATACTTCCTTTTCTGAAAAAGGTTTTGTAATATAGTCTTCAGCCCCAAGCTCATAACCTTTTAGTACAGACTCTTCATCATCTTTTCGGGATAAAAATACGAACGGGGTACACGACATTTTAGATAACTGTCGGCTTACGCTTTTGCCATCCAGTTCGGGAAGCTGATCCTCCAGTAATACCAAATTATAATCATATCTTCTAAAATGCTTGATTGCTGTAATACCGTCCGGTACAGGATCCACTTCGTAACCCTCTTGTGTAAGGACTTTTTTTAAGTCATTTCTTATCTGTTCGTCACCATCTGCTATCATGATCCGTATTTTCACAAGATGCACCCCACATTTGCTGCAATTTACCCCAACTGCGTTTATTAAATAAATAATAAAATTTTTAAAGCACAGTCAGGATATTGCGCATAATACTGCAAAATAATAGGCTTCTAAAAAGCCGCTCAAAAATAATGACCATTCCCTCGCAAATATTGCCGTAAAACACTTGCACATATTGTGGAGCAGTCATAAATAATGTGATTTGCAATATTGTTAAATATTTATCATTATCCTAATTAATACTATTACAAATTTTAAAGGAAGTCAACCTAAACTTGACTGTTTTTTAACAAAGTTTTTAAAAATAGTCTAATCTTAAAAAACCATTTTATTATAGTATTTCAAAAATATTATGCTGTACCTGCGGATTCATATCAATCAGCAACATCTGAACAGTAAACAAAAACTAAGCCATTTACCTCTTTCCCAACCTTTATAAATCTTGACATGCGCATATAAAAATAATAAAATCAATATAATAAAATTTTGGAGGGAATAAAAATGAAAAAAATATCCGTTTTGTGCATATGTCTTCTTCTTATTGCTTCATTGATAGGATGTGCGAAAGTAAATCAAAATGAAATAAGAATCGGAATAAACTATGAATTATCGGGCGGTGTTGCAACTTACGGGCAAAGCTCCGTTGAGGGCATTGAATTGGCTATTGAAGAAATAAATAAAGCAGGCGGTATAAATGGCAAAAAAATTGTGCCTGTCAAATATGACAACAAATCTGAGCCTGCCGAAGCTACAACACTTGCAAATAAATTAATTACGCAGGATAAGGTTGTTGCAATACTTGGTCCGGCTACTTCCGGTTCCTTTAAAGCTGAAATTCCGGTAGCAAACGCAAATAAAATACCTGTTGCATCCGGTTCGGCTACTGCGGACGATGTAACCGTAACCAGTGACGGTAAAGTACAGGAATATGCTTTCCGTGTATGTTTTAACGACTCATTCCAGGGAACGGTTATGGCAAATTTCGCAGCGGATAATCTATCTGCTGAAAAAGCGGTTATTATCATGGACAGTTCCAGTGATTACGGTAAGGGCCTTGCGAAAAACTTCAAAGAAAACTTTGTAGCTGCAGGCGGTACAATTGTCGCTGAAGAGGCATATGTTGCAGGAGATACTGATTTCAACGCCATTCTTACAAAAATTAAAGGAATTGATTTTGATGTAATATACATACCGGGATACTATAATGAAGCGGGTTTGATTATCAAACAAGCTCGCGCGCAGGGAATTACCGCACCGGTACTCGGAGCGGACGGCTTTGATTCCCCGGTTTTATTAGAACTGGCAGGCGCCGATGCACTTAACGATATTTATTTTACAAACCATTATTCATCATTGGACAAAGACCCTGCTGTTATAAAGTTTATTGAAGATTTTAAAGCGAAGTACAATAAAGAGCCTGATGCCTTTAATGCTCTGGGTTATGACCTCGCAAAATTTGTAGCCGATGCAATTGGACGTGCTGAAAACCTTAACGGTGAATCAATTAAAAACGCCCTCGAAGCAACGGAAAACTTTGTTGGTGTTACAGGAACATTAAGCGTTGATGAAAATCATAATCCTGTAAAATCAATAGTTGTTATTGGTTTGGAAAACGGTGAACAGGCTTCCAGCCTTAAGGTTAATCCATAATTAATTTATCATTTTGTTACTTAAGGATGAGGGTTTAAACCCTCATCCAATTAGTATGTCGAAATAAAAGATGGCTCCCGCCCCGCCTCTTTAGCAGGCATATGCCAAATTAAAAATACAGGCGGCGAGAAAAAATTGATTTTTTCAATTGAAAGAGGGTTAGCTTATTGGAACAGTTTTTGCAGCAAATCGTTAACGGGATTTCGCTCGGAAGCATCTATGCACTTATAGCTTTAGGATATACAATGGTTTATGGAATCATTAAGCTTATTAATTTTGCGCATGGTGATATATATATGATAGGTGCATATATTGGTTATTTCTGCATGACCAGCTTTGGTCTCGGGGTTCTTCCGTCACTTCTTATAGCAATGACTGTATGTACCTTATTAGGTATTACAATAGAACGGATAGCATATAAACCACTTAGGAATGCTACAAGAATAGCGGTGTTAATTACCGCTATAGGAGTATCCTTATTCATTGAATACGGCACAATGTTCTTTGTAAAAGCCAATGTACGCTCATATCCCCCTCTGAAGGGAATACTTACGCGCTCATTCAATATTGGTGGCATTGTCGTTACGATGCAGCAGCTTTTAATTGTATGCATAACAATAATACTGATGGCTTTTTTACAATTCATTGTGAAACGCACACGCACAGGGAAAGCAATGCGTGCTGTTTCTCTTGACAGGGACGCAGCAGAGCTTATGGGAATTAATGTGGATAACACAATATCCTTTACATTCGCATTGGGATCCGCTCTTGCGGGTGCAGCGGGGATTTTAGTCGGTATATACTACAACTCGATTAACCCTCTGATGGGTATATTGCCCGGCCTTAAAGCCTTTGTAGCGGCTGTTTTCGGCGGCATCGGAATAATTCCCGGCGCTATGATTGGTGGTTATTTTATCGGAACTGTTGAAGTTATGGTCGCAGGATACGGTAATTCAATGTTTAAGGACGCAGTTGTATTTGCGATACTGATTTTGATCCTTATTGTAAAACCATCAGGACTGCTTGGCAAAGAGACCAAAGAGAAGGTATAACTT
>JAAYBO010000188.1 GCA_012730095.1 Clostridiaceae bacterium | reverse complement strand
TGGCCGTCAACAACAATTGTCCTGCCTTCACGGATATCATACAAAGGTATTAGCCTTTCTGAAAACATTACGGGAATGAAATCATATGTATCGCTGAGTCTGGGTACTTTTACTGTAACCAGATAAAACCCCTCGCCATATATTTCATGGCTGAATTTCGGCTCGGAATAAATAATACCCGATAAATTTGTACAGTTGTTTTCCATAAAGCTTCCGGACATGGATAAACCCCACTCCTCTCTGTCTTTCGTATATAAAATCAATTCATCTCATGTTATGCTTATTCCGCAAAATACGTTTTTAGAAGTTCTCTTTCTATATTTATATAAACTCAAATCCATTCAAACCTGCAAGTCCGTAAAACCGGTTCTTTAATCAAAGCAAAAAAATTTATTTTTAATTAGGAAAACCTTCTCAATGTTTATCCATGTCAAAACAAAACACATATTCCGCCGCAACTTAACTAAATTAATCAAAATTTTATTAATTTTAAAAATATATTTATACTTATTGGCAGATAATTCTATTATATAGGTAGAACTATTGTTTCGCAACGGTTTTTGTGCTTTTTTGTTGGATTAAATCATTGCATTAAGTTCAGCCTATTCGTATCTATATCATTCAGTACGGCAAACGATGCTGCTGCAAGGATGCTGTACGGATCACTAACAGTATTCTCAAGATTAACAACAAACTCTTGTGGTTCAACGACATTGCCGTTCGTTGATATCAGTCCTTCTCTTACGCAGCACAAAAATTTTCCGTTTGCAAAAGGTTCACCAGTACTCGATGTTGTAATATTTGAGTCTGAACTAAACCCATAAAATAATAGCCTACATTTTTCTTCATCGGTAAAATTTGAAGGTTTTATTATATCACTGTTTAAAATAACTATCATTTGACATAATAAATTACTTAAATCACGTTTATTTTTTGAATAAATAGCCTTCCAATTAGTATAATCATTAACAATCAAAGTATTGAGTGGAAGTGTGCGAAGAGCTTCATCAGCATCACGCGATTTGATTTTTATTACAAGAATTTCGGTTTCTATCTGAATTAATGCCGATAAATAATCATTCCATAATTGTTTGTTCTTGAAACGGGCTGCATACTCGGAAAAGCTGACCTTTTTATTTACAGCATAAAGAAAGTATTTAATCGTATCAATAATCTCTTTGGTACGATCATTTTCCAGTATCCCTGCAATATGCATTTATTCTCTCCCCAGTGCAGCAAACCGGTTAAGGCTTACCGGCAATACGCGAGTCCATAACCTGCACTTCATTATTTCAATAAATTGATTGTTGAATAACCCGTTACTATCTTTTACAATATTTCTTTTTGCTATGCAAAGCTAAAAACAGCTTTGTTTTCATAATGCCGTTTGCATGGAATTAGCTATTTAAGCGGCTTTACCTGACTTTACCAATTATACAGTTTATATTCGGGCACTATACTGCTTCGGTAATATCGATTCTATCATCTTCAGGCGGACGAAGAAGAGGCAAAACGTCTTCTGTATTATCAGAAAAAAGCCATTTTTCTATATTTTCGTCGTTTATTATCACAGGCATCCTGTTATGTATATGCCGCATCTTATTGTTTGCTTCAGTTGTAAGGATTGTAAAGGCCGGATATAAGACCGAATCGCTGTCGTCTTCTCTGAAAAACCAGTATAAACCTGCCATATAAAACAATTTGTTTCCGACAGTAATCAGATGCTTTATTTTTCTTTTTTTCTCACCCGTTTCTTCCTTTTTCCATTCATAGAAACCGGATGCGGGAATAACGCATCTTCTTTTTTTAAACGGTTCTCTGAAAAATGGTTTTATATGAGCGGTTTCACTTCTGGCATTGATAATCAACCCGCGGCCCTTCCAAGACGGAAAGCCCCATTTCACAGCGTGGACTTCCCTCTTCCCTTTGCCTGGCGTAATAACAGGCACAGTATCTCCGGGATAAATCTCACCGTATTTTTTCAGCAAAGACCGTTCCACTTCCGCAACAAGCTTTGTGAAATCATCCATTTCCTTTTCCGGGACATAAAACCTGCCGCACATAAAAAACCCATCCTTTTTTTCATAAGCGTGGTTATCCACCGCATAATGATGTGTGATGCGAACCTATCATCTGTCTTGTTATATTTTAACAGGGTGTCATCTTCTATTCAATTCTTTTTTCTTCAAGTTGTGTTTAGCTTATGATTATGTCTCCTTGTTAATTATTTATCCCTTATTTTCTTCAAAGAAACGTCAGCATCCATCATTTTTCCTAACGTGTTCAAATATGATAATGTAACCTTGTTAATTATTTTATCCCTTACTTTTTCAAAGAAACGTCAGCATCCATTGTTTTTTCTTGCGTGTTCACATATGATAATTCACCTTGTTTATTATTCATATAAATTGTCATAGACTCTATATTTATCATTCTTAATATTTTTGTAACGCTTTTTATTAGCCGCACTTTAGTGTGTTCCGCCGGTGCGGTAGTCGTCGCTTGAGCGCTTGTTTGTGTCATAGAATACGATATCTCCGTCAGT
>JAAYBO010000187.1 GCA_012730095.1 Clostridiaceae bacterium | reverse complement strand
GCAATCACGGGATCAAATACGATATACGTCAGGTAAAAAAGTTGAGGGAGGAAAAATACAGCATATTATTTTTTCAAAAGAGCTGGCTGAAAAAGGTATTGATAATATACTGGATGTTTTTATAAGAGATTCTGAAAACCCCTTGCTGGCAAATATTATTGTCGTAGACGGAAGTCCGCTGGAAATGCTTAATATGAGCAGAGAGTACAAGGATAAACCACGGCTTGGAGTGTACCTGGCAAATCTTATAAGAGATGCGCGCAGACATACTGCAACACCTGAGAGCAGAATATATAATTTTACTATTTTGCAATACAGTGAAACAATCGATCCGGTTGCGAGTTATATGCGCTTTGATGAAATAGGAGTCAATATAGAAGGTTCAGCTCTTTTTAATAGAAACAAAATGGTAGGAAACATAAATTTAATAGAAACGAGCTTACTGCATGCATTAATGGGCGAAAGGATCCAATTTGGATATTATATAGACGCGCATAGTATTCAGGATGAATCCGGCTCAGGCAAAAGGGGGGTTACCATATTCCTGCATCGGGTTAAACGAAAAGTAAAAACCTATGTAAATGGAACCTCCCCCGAAATAAACATTAGTCTTGATTTCAAAGGAATTGTTAATGAAACTGATTTAAATTACCGTCTTGATCAGTCAAAAGATAAAAAAACATTGGAAGACAAAATATCAATATTGATAAAACAGGATTGTATAAAACTTTTGAAATATTTACAGGAGATTGGCTCCGACCCGATTGGGTTTGGAGAGATAATAAGAGCAAAGCACAATGAATATTTTAAGTCTGTTTCGTGGAAAAGTATATATCCTGACGTTAAGTTTGATATTGATGTAAAGCTCAATTTTGAGTTTTATGGCGCAACAAATTAGTTTCCAATAATACACCTTCCATAACCGTAACTGCTTTTCCTGATATAAGTACCCTTTCATCGGCTACCTGCACCTTTAATATGCCTCCTCTTTTTGATGCCTGGTATGCAATAAACCTATCCTTCCCAAGTTTTTTCTTCCAATACGGCCCTAAGCAGCAATGTGAGGAACCGGTCACCGGATCTTCAAAAATACCGACTTCCGGCGCAAAAAATCGTGAAATAAAATCGTACTCGCTTGATTGTGCTGTTACAATTACACCTCTCATTTGCACTTTCATAAGCTTCGTAAAATCGGGTTTAATATTTTTAACTTCATCTTCTGATTCAACTTCGATTATATAGTCAAATATGTTTTTGCCTGTATAGACCGGATTAACGGCCAGCGCCTCTATTAGTTCAGACGGTACATCGGCCTTTTCTTCCGGAGTCGCTGGAAAGTTAAGCTCAATCCAGCCCTCATTATACTTTGCAGTCAGTACACCGCTCTTCGTATTGAAAACGGCTTCCTTTTCTTTTTCTAAATACCCTTTTTCCCATAATATATGGGCACTTGCCAATGTTGCATGCCCACACAGATCAATTTCCGATTCAGGTGTAAACCAACGTAAGCTATAGCCATTGTTTTTTGGTACAAGAAAGGCAGTTTCCGCTAAATTCATCTCATTAGCAACATCCTGCATCCATTTTACCTGTGGTTCCGAATCTAAAATGCAAACTGCTGCGGGATTTCCTTTGAATGGTTTATCCGTAAAAGCGTCCACTTGATAAATTTTCATTTTTCCACCTCTTCACTTGTTTTGGCCTTGTTACGCATAATAATAATGTTTTCATCTTATTTCTTATTCCGGTTAATGTCAAGTTCTTACAGCGTTTTTAAATTTACCTGTCAATTTGTTTGAAACAGATTTATGGTTGACATTTACTAAATAGTTCCTGTTTTCGATATCGTACGGTTTAAAAATTATTTCGTATATTTTTTTTTATATTTCGCACATTTTATTGCAATAAATTGCCTATTATGATATGCTGTTTATAGAGGTGATTTGTGTGAAATCAATTAATTATAAAGAAGGAATCGTGATAACCGCGACCGAATTAAAGAAAAATTTAGGGAAATATATGAAATGTGTTGAACAACAAACGGATGTGGTCATTACAAAAAATGGCCGTAAGTTTGCCAGGCTTACCCCATATGTAACTGACATTGAACAATATTTTACGGTTAGAGAAAATGCGCTTGATTACCAGTATGGCGGTAAAAAGGTTTCCTATGAAGAATTTATGGAGATTTATGAAAAAAGTACATTGCGAATGGAACTGATTAACGGCGAAATTCATTTGCTTGCGTCTCCAAGCATATACCACCAGGAGATATTAGGAAGGCTGCACTTAATTTATAATGAATATTTTGCAGGAAAAAAATGCAGAGTATTCCTGGCACCCTTTGATGTACATTTCAAAAAGAAAGAGATAAAAGATCCGGACGTAATGCAGCCAGATATCCTCGTAGCCTGTGACCTGAAAAACAATGTTACGGAAAAAGGAAGGTATATGGGAACTCCGACACTAGTGCTTGAAATTCTATCAGAGAGCACCCGCAGCAAGGATATGATAGACAAACTAAACACTTACATGCTTTCCGGTGTAAAGGAGTATTGGATTATCGATACTAAAAACGAAAACATTTTAATATATAATTTTGAGGATTACGAAATAGATAGATTTAAAAGCTTTGAGAAAGGCCAGATAGCTTCCTCAATTGTATTTAAGGGATTGTCGGTTCAAGTTGAGGAGCTGTTTAGTGATTTAATATAAAATCCCCAACTTCTTTTTTCAGCATTACAGCCTTTATCTCGTTAGAAAGGAGCGCAAGTGCTGTACTTTTGTTTCATTCTCTCGATTTCCCAGGTGATTTCAAACTTTAATTCGGTTGGCTCTATAACTTCCGCATCCG
>JAAYBO010000186.1 GCA_012730095.1 Clostridiaceae bacterium | reverse complement strand
ATAATAAATAAATTGACAAGGCTTCGCGGTGTTGGCGTCTGGACTGTTGAAATGCTGCTGATTTTTTCTCTTTGCAGGCCTGATGTTGTAAGCTATAATGATTTCGGAATACGAAAAGGAATAATGAAATTGTATCAATTAAACGAATTAAACAGAAATCAATTCGATATATTCAGGAAACGATACTCACCATACGGAACAACGGCTTCACTGTATCTTTGGGAAATAGCGGCGGAAAAACTATGAACAAAATACTGTAATTTTACATTAGTATTTTCCGAAAAATTTCGATTCCTGGTAAAACCGGTTAAGTTTTTTTAAGTTGACAAACCACAGAAAGGCGACAAATGGAATAAATAGAACCAACAAATATGGAATACCGGATAATAGTATGAAATTAAAAATACCGTGAAACAACATCGGAATAACCAAAGAACGTGAAAGGTATTGGGAACAGAGCCGGCTGTCATTGCAAAACTTGGCAAGCGAAAGGTAGTATCCCATTGTAACAGCGAACAGCATATGCGCGGGCACGCTAAGGATCCCGCGGTAAAGGCCTATATATGGATCGGCGTCATATCCTGAAACAACATACATTATATTCTCAATTGTTGCAAAACCCAAAGCGGAATAAGCACAGTAAATAATGCCGTCAAGTTTTTCATTGAAGGCATCGTGATTATAGGCGATTCTCATTACTACAAGCCGTTTGAAAAACTCTTCCGTAAAACCCGCTACAATAAAAGCGGTCCACGCAATTGATAAATAACCGGAAAAAATATTGATTCCGCTTAAAAGACGTTCTACAAAAATTGTTGGGATTGCGGCCAGCATACCGAATACAAACAACTTTATCAGCAGCTTAACAGGTTCGCGATCATATCTATCGGTAAGATATAAACCGAAAGATAGTGCAATTCCCGGTATTACAGCAATAATTACAAGTCTTAAAACATCCATTTTTTCAGATCGCCCTTTTCCTGCAGCATATGCTGTGGTAAAATAAATCAAAAAATAATTTCAAGTTTCGATGCGGCTTATAAGGCTTTGTTTCATTTACTATATCAGAAGCAAACCCAAATTATCAACGTTTATTATTTGCAATTAGATAAATAAAGATTCCGTGCAGAATGGTCAATAATTAGCATTATTGGCAGATTAAACATTGTTTTATGAAAGGGCTTAATATGGTATCGGGAGAAAATGGATTCAGAATAAAGTCATTTAAACCGGTAATAGATAAAAACAGCAGAGTATTAATATTAGGAAGCATGCCAGGTAACGAATCGCTCCGTCTTCGTCAGTATTATGCTCATCCTCGGAACCTTTTCTGGCCTTTGATATATAACATATTCGGCTGCGAACCGCAAGATGATTACGATTTACGAATCTCGTTCTTAATGAAAAAAGGAATTGCGCTCTGGGATGTTTACAAAAGCTGTACGAGAAACGGAAGCCTTGACAATAATATCAGGAATGAGGAACTTAATGATGTGGCCGGTCTTATAAAATCACATCCCGGCATAAATGTTGTTTTCTGTAACGGCGGAGAAGCCGAAAAGCAGTTCCGTACAAACATTTTAAATAAATTAAACAGACCGATATTGTATAAAAGGCTTTATTCGACCAGTCCGGCTAACGCTTCGATACCGTTTCAAAAAAAGTATGATAACTGGTTACAGATACGCAGAGCGCTTGAAGGTCGCATTTTGTACGAATATATTCTTAATTCCCGTATCGGGACAATTAAGGTTTATTCGGACGGCAGAGTAATTGCCAGGGTGATCCTTCCGGGAGGCAACGATATACCGGATAATTCATATGCGATTTTTCCCGAAGACGAACTATCGGAAAAGGCCGGAAAACAAGTTATTGAATATTTTAACGGAACCAGAAAGAGTTTCAGTGTCCCTGTAAGTATAGAAGGAACCGAGTTTGAAAAGAAGATATATGCAATATTAAAGGAAATACCGTACGGGACAACAGTTTCTTACAGCAAGCTTGCTGTAATGGCGGGAAGAAAAGGTGCCGCAAGGGCGGTTGGCCAGGCTGTCAGGAATAATCCGGTTCCTATACTTATTCCGTGCCACAGGGTAGTTGCGTCAAGCGGCAAAACGATCGGATTTATGGGTATCCGTGGGAATTCTCTTCAGAACGAGCTTTTGCAAATGGAAAATAATTATGCCTGAGTGTGGAGTTGAAATAAATGATCTATCTTTACGATGGAAGCTTTGAAGGGCTATTAACCTGTGTATTTGAAGCATATGCCGCAAAAAAACCGGATATATCAATTATTCCTCAAAAAGCTTATATTCCGTCATTTTTAGAAAAGGAACAGCTAATAGAAACGGATATGGAAAAGTTTAGACGGGTATATGAATCTATTCCGAAAAAAATATCGCCAAGGGTACAGAAGATTATCTATAGAGTCTGGCTTAGCGAAGATGAAAATGCGTCCAATCTGGTTTATAAATTTTTACGGATTGGCTATAAAATCGGTGATAAAGTAGTGAATTATATTCAGGAACCGGCAGTTAACGAGGTAATTGAACTGAACAGAGCAGTGGGAAGAGAAGCCCACCGATTCCTTGGTTTATTAAGGTTTCGGGAGATTCATCAGGGTATATTTTATGCGGAATACGAGCCTCAGTATAATATTACCGTGCTTATAGCTCCGCATTTTACAAAAAGACTAACGTGTCAGCCATTCCTGATACATGATAAAAGAAGGAATATATGTGCCGT
>JAAYBO010000185.1 GCA_012730095.1 Clostridiaceae bacterium | reverse complement strand
CGATAAGTCCGTGTTTCGCCATTAATTCAAGCATATGGTCAAAAAAACCAACACCGGTTTCAACCTGCGAATTTCCCGTGCCGTCAAGCTTCAGTTTCACATTAATTTCCGTTTCCCGTGTTTTTCTGTTTATTTCGGCTTTTCTCTCCATCATCAAATCACCCTTATCTTTCCTTAACTCTAGCATTCAAACAATTATATCATCATCGCCTTCAGTTTTTCAATTAATGCGGCCATGTCATCATCGGTACCTATTGTTATTCTAAGCCAATTTTCAATCCTAAGCATTTTAAAATGCCTTACAAGTATTCCTTCCTGCCTGAGTTTGATAAAAATCTCCTCCGCCTTTATATCTTTGTGCGATACAAACAAAAAATTGGATTTTGACGGTATCACCGTAAAGCCCAGACCATTAAGCTTCTGCGCCGTATACTCCCTTGTGTTTACAACACGCTTTAAAGTTTTATAAAAATATTCTTTGTCATCTATCGCCGCCTCCGCCGCTTTCTGCGCAATTCTGTCTATTGTATATGAATTGAATGAATTTTTTACACGTTCCAGAGCCTCTATAAGCCCATTGTTTCCAATCGCATATCCCACCCGCAGTCCGGCAAGGGATCGGGATTTCGAAAATGTCTGAACAACAAGAAGGTTATCGTATTTTTTAATGAGCGGAACGGACGAGCATGCTCCGAAATCAACATATGCTTCATCGACAATAACAAGCGTGTCGGGAAACCTTCTTAAAAGCCGTTCAATCATATCGGTGCCAACCGCAAGACCTGTAGGCGCATTAGGGTTTGGGACAAGTATTCCGCGTGCGCTGGAAGTAAAATCGTCAAATGGGATAAAAAAATCATCAGTTAATCGTACTGTTTTATATTTTACTCCAAAAAGCCGGGAGTACACCGGAAAAAAGCTGTATGTAATATCAGGAAACGAAACTGTATCCCCTGGGTTGAAGAAAGTGGGAAAACAAAATGCCAGGACCTCATCCGAACCGTTCCCGACAAACACTTCGTCACAATCAACCTCATAAAAACGCGCAATCGCATTTTTAAGCCCGACTGCATCAGGATCAGGATACAGCCGTACATCCGCCGACGTTTCACGCCTTATCGCCTCGAATACTTTTGGTGACGGAGGATATGGGTTCTCATTTGTATTGAGCTTTATGTATTTTTTGTCATGCGGCTGTTCTCCCGGTACATACGGATTAATATTGGAAGCCGTTTTACTCCAAAACCGGTTCATTTGTTTTCCTCCTCAAAACGAATCTTCGCGGAATTGGCATGAGCCGTAAGCCCTTCCGCTTCAGCAAACAGGCATACGTCTTTCATTATTCCAGCCAAAGCTTGCTTTGAATATGATATTACACTTGTTTTCTTTAAAAAATCGTCTACGGACAATGGTGAATAAAACCTTGCCGTACCATTTGTAGGCAGTACATGATTAGGTCCTGCCATATAATCCCCAAGCGGCTCAGGGGTGAAATTACCAAGGAACACGGCTCCCGCATTCGTTACATCCCCCAACAGCTCGAACGGATTTTCGACGCACAGCTCAAGGTGTTCGGGAGCTATTCTGTTTGATATCATAATGGCATCCTTAAGTGTATCGGCCAAAATTATCGCACCGTAGCTGCTTAATGAACGTGAAATAAAGTTTTTCCTTGAAAGTTTCTCCGCCTGTTTTTTGATTTCTTCTTCAACCTTTTCGGCAAGCTCATTCGATGTTGTTATCAGTATCGATGATGCAAGCATATCATGTTCGGCCTGTGAAAGCAGGTCAGCCGCAACAAATTTGGCATTTGCTGTTTCATCGGCTATTATCAGTATTTCACTCGGCCCCGCGATCATGTCTATGCCGCAAATGCCGAAAACCATTTTTTTAGCGGTTGCAACATATATGTTCCCCGGACCGGTTATTTTATCAACCTTCGGTATTGTTTCCGTGCCGTAAGCCATCGCCGCAACAGCTTGGGCGCCGCCGACAGTAAATACCCTGTCAGCCCCGGCAATATCGGCGCAGGCAAGAATAACGGGATCGGGAAGCCCGTTTTTGCCCGGTGGCGTACACATGATTACCTCCTTGACACCAGCGACTTTTGCCGGTATGACATTCATTAAAACCGATGACGGCAAAGGCGCCGTACCGCCAGGTACATATACCCCCACTCTATCAAGTGCGGACACCTTCTGCCCCATAAAAACACCATTCTCTTCGCTTAAGAACCATGAATTTACCTTTTGCCTTTCATGAAATTTACGGATGTTAT
>JAAYBO010000184.1 GCA_012730095.1 Clostridiaceae bacterium | reverse complement strand
CAACCAGAACCACAGCATCAACCAGAACCACAGCAGCAGGCAGAATACCGGCAGCAGTATCAACCAGTGCCGCAGCCTTCCGCAGCTAATAACAGCAATATACAGGCACAGCCTGATATCAGGGAAAAGGTTTACGGTGTAGGAGGATGGTTTTTAACTTTACTTCTGCTGTGCATACCGATTGTAAACATCATTCTGGTATTTGTATGGGCTTTCAGCGGAAGTGTAAACAAAAACAAAAAGAACTTTGCAATTGCTTGTATAATCATGTTTATAATATCGATTGCGATATCAATTGCCCTGTATGCGTCGATAGCGGCCATAATTGGAAATATATTAGATCAGATAGGCGGCGGATTCACTGCTTTTGGCAGTTTTTAAAACGGGTTTACCTTTCCTGAATGAGCATTAAGGTCAAAATACAGGGGCGTGACGTTATACGATGTCATGCCCCTTGTTTTATCACAGCAATGATCCCGGTACAGTCCGCCATGCCGGAATATGACATATTTGAACAGGCATTCAGTCAAATTCAGATAGTATGTTATCCAGCATTTCAACAAGGCCGTCCATATCCGCTTTAGTTGTTATAAGAGGCGGCAGCAGCCTAAGGATACTATCTCCGACCGTACCCAGAAGGTATTTATTGTCGAAGCATTTTTTATTTACCTCTTTTGCTATCGGCTTGCCAAACTGAATTCCAATCATCAATCCTCTTCCGCGCACTTCGCTTATTACCGGATGCTTGATTTTAACAGACTCGATTTTGTTAAAAAAGTAATTACCTGTTTCCTCTGCATGTTCACATAATTTGTCGTTTATTATTGTTGACAGAACCGCGTATGCGGTGCTGCAAGCCAATGGGTTCCCCCCGAAAGTGGAGCCGTGATCGCCGGGCTCAAAGGCTTTCGCGGCATGTTCTTTCGCGCACAGCGCGCCAATGGGAAAGCCTCCGCCAAGAGCTTTGGCAAGGGTAAATATATCAGGCTCTATACCGTAATGCTGGTATCCGAATAATTTACCTGTTCTGCCCAAGCCGCATTGTACTTCATCAAATATAAGAAGTATTTCATTTTCATCGCATAACCGCCTTACGCCTTTCATGTATTCATATGTGGTTGGATTAACACCGCTTTCGCCCTGAATTGGTTCAAGCATCACTGCGCAGGTGTTTTCACATATCGCCTGTTCCAAAGCCTTTAAATCGTTTATCGGTACCTTAAGGAATTTAGGAGTTAAAGGGCAGTAAGGTTTCTGATATTTATCCTGGCCTGTGGCGGCAATTGTGGCAAGGGTCCTGCCGTGAAAGGATTTTTCAAGGGTTATTATTTCAATCTTATTAGGATAGCCTTTTTTCTTGAAATACAGTCTTGCAAGTTTAATCGCGCCTTCATTAGCCTCAGCGCCGCTATTAGCGAAGAACACCTTATCTGCGCAGGAATTTTTAACAATTAGTTCAGCTAACTTTGCCTGGGACTCGATATAGTACAGGCTTGAACAATGAATAAATTTTTTTGCCTGATCGCATATAGCATTAACAACCGCCGGATGTGAGTGCCCCAACGCGCTGACTGCAATTCCCGCCAGAAAATCATAGTATTCATTACCGTCCAAATCCCATAACGATATTCCTTTCCCATGACTGAAGCAAACTGGGACCCGATCCCCAAAGGTATTCATATAATATTTACGATCTTTTTGTATTATTTCTTGTAAAGTCATATTGTAATCCCCCTGACTTTATGTTTTAAACATATTAATAATTATACATATAAATGTATAAAAATACAACAACGTTTTTATTCTTAAAAATAAAAAAAGCCGTCTAACCGGCTTAAAACAGATACAGCTAATATTAATACCCGTTTTCTTGCTTTATGTCTATTAGTTTCTTGTCCACCCATTTAACGTTGTTACGCTCTGTATGAATAAGTACCTCATGGTTATTTTCAACAAGAAAAACTGCGTCACGGCCAAGAAATTTTATCTTTTGTCCAAGCTTCATTCAGCATTCTCTCCTTTTGCTTCTTTCCTCGTCATATGCATGACAGAATAACAGCATTGTGTATATAAACAGGTATTTTCAACTAAAATATACCATATATAGTGAAATTAAAATATTACATTTTTATTACATTTTTTCAATAATAACTATGCCGACGCATTCTTTAATCTTTCTGCAATAATCCGCGCAGCGTGTACACCGCTTGCCGCTGCCTGTGATAAACCGCGTGTTATGCCGGCGCCGTCACCAATAGCAAAAAAGTTTTTCAGTTTTGTTTCAAGTTCATCGGTTAACTGAAGCCGTGAACTGTAAAATTTAACTTCAACACCATACAACAGCGTATCGTAGTTAGCGGTTCCGGGAGCGATATAATCGAGAACCCGAATCATTTCAATAATATTATCTAAATGGCGCTTGGTTAAAACAAGGCTTAAGTCACCTGGAGTGGCCTTAAGAGTGGGCTTTGTGAAGCATTGACTTAAACGGTGTTCATTTGTTCTTTTCCCTTTAATCAAATCACCGAACCGTTGCACAAGAACCCCCCCGCCAAGCATATTGGAAAGCGATGCGATTCTTTTTCCGTATTGATACGGTTCTTTGAACGGCTGGGTAAAGCGATTACTAACCAACAGCGCAAAATTCGTATTTTCGCTCCTCAGCTTTTTGTCGGTATAACTGTGACCGTTTACTGTTATTATCCCGTCGACATTTTCACTGACTACATACCCGTATGGATTCATGCAAAACGTTCGTACAATATCTCCGTACTGCTTTGTACGGTACAGGAATTTTGATTCATATACCACATCAGTGATATGTTTAAAGACTATTGCCGGCAGTTCTACACGTACACCAATATCCACCTGATTGTTGATCAGTGACAGACCAAGATTCCGGCATTGAGATGAAAACCATTCGGCACCTGAGCGGCCGGGAGCTGCGACAAGGTATTTACAGGAAAACACGCGGCCGTCATTTATAGTCAACGAATACCCGTTTTTTGATTTACTTATCTTTTCTACCGCAGTATTACACAGTAATTCAATCCTGTTTTTCAGATAATCGGACAAACGCGTAAGAATCACCCTGTTGTTTTCGGTGCCAAGATGCTTTACGGATGCCGACAGAAGATGAAGATCATATCCAAGAGCAGACCGTGCTATTTCGCGAGCTTCATCAGTTTCGGTAGAAAACCGCTTTTCCGTTGCTCCAAATTCTACATTTATGCTGTCAATGTACTCAATTAACTGCATAATGTATTCTTCGTCAAGATAATCACTCAGCCAGCCGCCAAAACGTGTTGTAAAATTGTATTTACCGTCCGAAAAAGCACCCGCACCGCCAAATCCATTCATTACACCGCAGTTTACGCATTTTACGCAAGCGGGGGTTTTTCCTGCTATTATGGGACATTCCCTGTAATATACGTCATTTCCTTGTTCCAGTATTAGTATATCAGCTCCGGGAACAAGCTTGGACAGTTCGTATCCGGCGAAAATCCCCGATGTTCCGCCGCCAATTATTATTACGTCGTAGAAGTCTTTCGGCATTATATTTCATCTCCTAACTCTAAAATAACTGGCAATTTATTATACCATAGAGCAAGATCCACGCAAGTGTAGTGGAAAAGATAATGTGACGGAAAAGATCGTATACAATGTAATTTTAAAAAATTTCTTAGCCCCTGAGTATAATTATTGATTTTTTCCAAAAAGCAATTGAATTATCTCATGAAATGATATAAACTGTAATGGAAAAACAATGATCTTATTCTATAATTTCTTATGGGAGGGTTAACGGTATGTCGGGTTATAATGATTTTGGTGTTTTTGGTGCATTTGCGGTTTTGATGGCGGTTCTTTCTTTCATTCTTGTAATTGTCGGAATTGCGTTTTACATTTTCTTTTCTTTTACGCTATACAAACTAGCGCAAAAGAGAGGTCTTGAAATGCCTTGGCTGGCTTGGATACCAATTGCGCAATTCTATGTATTAGGCATGATGGTAAAATCGGTAAAGATCAGCACATTTGAAGTACCAAAGCTGGAAATGGTATTTCCTATCGCATCTATAGCATGTTGGATTCTTGGCATGATTCCATTTATAGGCTGGTTGTTTACGCTTGCTTTTTATGCCTTTACAATTATTGTGCTTTATAACCTATATAACCAATATACACCCGAAAAGGCGAAAACATATGCTCTTATCAGTATTCTTGGAGTTACCATACCATTTATAATTAAAAAACTGCACAACATGGAGCCAGTTAATTTGCCTTAATCAAACGATCTAATGGACAGGGAAATATTCCCTGTCCTTTTATTTTTGTCTATGTTGAATTAATACACTTTCATTAAGGAAGGTGCTGCAAGCCGTGCAGAAGAATGCAGATAAGATAAAATCTGCGAAAAATATTGGCGGCTGGTCTTTTTGTTTCTGTTGTATTATGATAAATGAAGCATTATGATTGAGAGTATGTCAATAAACAAACCTGTTTGATAAAACAGGTTATTTCCCTCTGGAAGGGTATTTATACAAAAAATTAAGGCGGAGTCTTATGAGAAGAGTTCTAATGATTGCACACCAATTTCCTCCTATAGGAGGCTCGGGAGTACAGCGCACAGTTAAGTTTGTAAAGTATCTTCCCGATTTTGGATACAAATGCATTGTATTTACAAGGCAGGCAAAAAAAGCGGCGCTTACTGACGATACGCTATATCTTGATATACCTGCCGATACGATTATATATCGCACTAAAGCGTGGGATCTGTCAGAATGGTTTTTCCCACTGAATCTAACAGGAAAGTTTATACGCCGCAGAGTGCTCATTCCGGACGGAGAACGGTTATGGGAACATTTTTCAATAAAGAAAGCGATACAAATTGTTAAAGATGAAAAAATTCAACTGTTATATTCAACTTCACAGCCTTTTTCCACACACCTTCTTGCATTGGAAATCAAAAAAAAGTACCCCGAAATTCCATGGGTTGCCGATTTCAGGGATGAATGGACCAATAATGCCTTTGTTAAGGCATATAATTATAACCTGATGAGAATCAGAAAAGAAAAACATATGGAGCGCCGTGTTTTTGAAATGGCGGACTCTGTTGTTATAAACACGCCCTTTATGCGTGACAATTCCGTACGGGACAACCCGGATCTTGCATATAAATTTCGTGTTATACCAAATGGATTTGACAGGGAAGATTTTGAGGGGATTACCAATGGGGAACCGAACGACAAATTCACGCTTACGTATACCGGCCTGATATATGGCAATACAAGCCCGGAAACAGTATTCAAAGCGCTGTCAACGCTTTTAGATGAAAAAAAGATAGATCCTGCAAAAATAAAATTATGTTTTGTCGGAAGGTTCAAGGAAGGTAATCTTACTCAGATGGCAAAGGCATACAATGTTTTGGAAATGATAGAAATCTTGCCGTATCTGTCCCATAGAGAAAGTATAAAAAAACTGATGATGTCCGATGCGCTGTTACTTCTTCTTGGAAAAGGTACCGATGCAATTTATACGGGAAAATTAATGGAATATATAAATACAGGCAAGCCTATTTTGGCGTCGGTTCCGGCGAATGGCGCGGCTGCCGCACTAATTAAAGAAACAGGGACGGGGTTTATTGCCGACTGTGATGATATTGAAACGACGGCACGGCATATACAGACTCTTTATGAGAGCTGGCTGGCAGGTGAAAAACCCATTTCTCCGAACATCAAGTTAATCTCGCGATACGAACGGCGGGAACTTACCAAAGAACTGGCGAATATTTTCAATAGCCTGTGCCGATAGCTCCAAATAAGAAACCGAAGCAGGACCCGCGGGAATTGTGTTCGGAAATTACCCTACGAACCATTGTACAATAACGTCAACAAGGAGCTTCATTTGCAAGAGCTGTACAGTTCAGCTCGGGCAAGTCGAAACTCACAAAAATGCTTTT
>JAAYBO010000183.1 GCA_012730095.1 Clostridiaceae bacterium | reverse complement strand
GGAATGGTTCGAATTAGCCCGGGCTTTTTTAACGATGAAAACGAAATAGACTTAACGGTTAAAGCCTTGCAGGGAATTGCGCGAGGCTCTTACAGGTGAAAAAGCGGTAAACTAAAAACCCAATATCTAAAGTTTAATATCAAAAACTGTTACTTCGGGTACGGAAAAAAAACGGAACGGTATAAGAACGGTACCAAGACCCCGGCTGATATACACCCTGTTATTTCTTATAGAGGTAAACCCTTTTATATGTCCCATTCTGCTTACCTTGTCTTTTCTAAGAAGAAGGTACTCAAGATTAAATGGCAGCCATATCTGACCGCCGTGAAAATGCCCTGCAATAAAGAGGCTTATGCTGCCTTCGGGTATACGAAGCGCGGCATCGGGATTATGTGAAAAGGCCAAAACGAATTTGTACTTCTCTTTTAGCCCTTCAAATATTTGCTCATTAAACAGGACTCCTGACTTGCAGTCATCAAGACCGACAAGCGCCACGGCGAAAGAATTATTTCTATTTTTCAAAACAACGATTTCGTTAACGAGGATTCGTATATTTAGGTGCTTCATTAATTGCATAAATTCATTTTTAAAATTTGTATCTTTTTGAAAACACAGATGATCGTGATTCCCAAGGACAGCATATGTCGGAATGCCGCATTCAATTCCTTTAAGCCATTTTTCAAGTTTCTTTATATGCTTACGGTGATCCAAAAAATCACCGCTTATCAGTATAAAGTCAGGCTTTGTTTTTTCAATCGTTTTTTTTATCCTGGACGGAGATATAAACAGAAGGCCGATGTGTATATCGGTAATATGCAAAAAGCGGAATTCTGCCCCGCCGGAAAGCTCATAATGTCTTGTTTTATATGACAGCGCCTGGATAAACATGTATGCAAGCAGTAATATAATAAATACAACAAAAGCTATTAAGTATTTCATCGGCGGTAATTTCCTTTCTATTAGCTAATAAATAAGAACCATAAATAAATTCAATTTGGTTTAATTAAGCACCGTTGTTTATTTTACCAGAAAAATGATAATATATGAATAGGCGGGCAACAACTTTACAGCCTGAAATATGGTAAGTAGTTATTGTTCATTACTTATTAAACTATTGTACAATAACGTCAGCAAAGAGCTTCATTTGCAAGAGCTATACAGTTCAGCTCGGGCAAGTCGAAACTCGCAAAAATACTTTGAATAAATGTTTGCATGAAGCATTTTTGCTCAAACAGTCGACTTGCTTATCCTCGCTCTGACTGTACATCTCTAAGCTGCATTTTCGCTATAGTTTCCTTTTATTGTACAATAGTTTTTCCAAATCATTGTGCTGATTCAACCAGGTAATCAGCGGGTGATTCGGGTGTTTTCGGTGACGATGGGCGGCATGCTCCAGCGCACTGCTGCCTACAGGCAATTGGGGAGCGGGTTTATGAGCGACCCGGGATATGGAGACCTCTGTGCGAAAATATTACGGACTTGAAGCGTGCTGACGGTATGTGCTTTGCCGCCCAAGGAAACGAAATACCCGAAGCAGGACCCGCGGGAATAAAGAAGGGAAACGAAACACCTGAAGCAAAGCCGCGTACCTACTGGAACGCGGCAGCAATGCCTCGAGCTGCGAAGCAGGATACGCGGAAATTACAACGTATGAAAGGGAGTATTTTGTGAAAAGAGTAATAGTTATCGTACTTGACAGCCTTGGTATAGGCGAACTGCCGGACAGTCACAAATATGGTGACGAAGGCAGCAATACACTAAGGCATATTGCAGAAAATACGAAAGGTTTTTCTCTTCCCAACCTTGAAAGGCTTGGTCTTGGATGCATTGACGGTGTTTCTTATCTATCTGAACCGGATAACCCGCAGGGTGCTTTCGGTAAAAGTGCTGAAAAATCTGTTGGGAAGGATACCACTACAGGACATTGGGAATTATCAGGGCTCATATTAACAAAGCCTTTTCCGCTGTATCCGAATGGATTCCCGAAGGAGCTTATTGATGAATTCGAAAAGAAAATAGGAACAAGAACTTTAGGAAATAAACCTGCTTCCGGAACAGTTATTATACAGGAATTAGGCGACGAGCATATAAAAACAGGATTTCCTATTGTTTATACCTCTGCGGACAGTGTTTTCCAGATTGCCGCCCACGAACAGGTAATACCTATTGAAAAACAATATGAAATATGCCGTACGGCAAGAGCTCTTCTGCAAGGAGAACACGGAGTCGGCAGGGTTATTGCCAGGCCGTTTACAGGAGAATCCGGTAATTTTGTGCGTACTAATCGAAGGAAAGACTTTTCATTGACACCGCCGAGAAAGACTGTTCTAAACTTTTTGGATGAAAATGGATTCGAAGTACGTGGAGTGGGAAAAATTGAGGACATTTTCAATGGCTCCGGTATAACAAAAGCAGTGCATACGAATGGAAATGCCGATGGGATAGATAAAACAATAAAATGGATGAATGAAGATTTCGAAGGGCTTTTATTTGTGAATCTGGTTGATTTTGATATGTTGTTTGGACACCGGAATGATGTTGCGGGATATGCGAAAGCGCTGTCGGATTTTGATACAAGGCTTCCCGAAATCATTAATAGCCTAAAGCGTGATGATATACTAATTTTAACTGCGGATCATGGCTGTGATCCCTCTACCGAATCAACCGATCATTCAAGGGAATATGTGCCTGTTCTGGTCGCGGGCTTTAATGTTAATAAGGGAAAAAATCTTCATATACGTGATAGTTTTTCCGATGTGGCAAAAACAATTGCCGAATATTTCGGAATAAAAAATGATCTGTGCGGTGAAAGTTTTCTGGATGAAATTATAGTAACTAAATAAACCGGAGAGGTAAAAATGTTTATTTTAGATTTAATTTTAAAAAAGAGAAACGGCATGAAATTAAACTGGGATGAGATTGAGTATTTCGTAAGGGGCTATACAAATGGCGATATTGAAGATTACCAAGCCGCCGCTTTTTTGATGGCTGTGTTTTTTCAGGGAATGGATGCTGACGAAACCCTTTGCTTAACCGAAGCTATGTTGAATTCGGGAGATATTGTCGATCTTTCTGAAATTCCGGGTATAAAAACCGATAAACACAGTACAGGGGGTGTCGGTGACAAAACTACTCTGATAGTTGCGCCGATAGTAGCCTCATGCGGAGTGCCTGTAGCTAAAATGTCCGGCAGGGGGCTTGGCCATACAGGGGGAACGATTGATAAACTTGAATCGATACCCGGTTTTCAAACAAGCCTTACACGGGAACAGCTTATCAGCAATGTAAAAGAGATAGGTCTGGCTATAGCGGGGCAAACCGGCAATCTTGCTCCGGCTGACAAGAAAATATATGCGCTTAGGGATGTTACCGGTACGATTGAAAATATATCGCTTATCGCGGCAAGTATTATGAGTAAAAAGTTAGCCTCCGGTTCCGACGCAATTGTGCTGGACGTAAAGGCAGGCAGCGGTGCTTTTATGAAATCAAAAAATGAAGCTGAAAAGCTGGCGAAGATGATGGTGGAAATAAGCAGAGGCGCAGGTAAAAAAGCGGTTGCCGTCCTTACAGCAATGGACAGCCCGCTGGGTATGAGTATCGGCAATGCGCTTGAGGTTGCTGAGGCTGTTGATATATTAAAAGGACACGGCCCAACAGATCTGAAAGAAATTTGCATAGAGCTTGCAGCAAACATGCTTATGCTTGGGGGAAAAGGGTCACTTGATAATTGCCGTAAGCTTTCGGCTAAGTCTCTTTCTGACGGGACAGCATTTGAGAAACTTCTGGAAATGGTCAAAAGGCAGGGAGGAGACCCATCCGTTTTAGAAGACACGGGAAAACTTCCTATGGCCTCGGTTAAAGTGGATTATAAAGCTGAAAGAACCGGGTATATTATACAAATGAATGCAGAAAAATTTGGAATGGCTTCTGCTGCCCTTGGGGCTGGGAGAAAAACTATTACCGATACAGTGGACCCGTCAGCTGGAATAGTACTATTAAAAAAGTACGGGGACATCGTAGAAAAAGGAGAACCGATAGCTATTCTTCATACATCAAAAAAAGAAAAAAATTCAGAAGCGCTTGAAATTCTTAAAGGGTCTGTTTTAACAGGCGAAAAACCGCCGCCGAAAGTCCCGATTATACTTGGAAGGATAGAATAATTACACAAACCCAATCCGATAGCAAATATATAACAGCCAAGTCCATATTTGTTTCCATTAAAAAGTATTTATCGGAATTTAGCATATAGGCCATGCATACATTATTATGGGATTATCTTTTAAGGAGTATCCGATGAAATCAAAAAGGCTTGTATGTTTATTATTGGCTACGGCATATATGATTATTTTTTATCAGACAGCCATTTGTTC